>CAYYOX010000384.1:0-6962 GCA_964473065.1 uncultured Planctomycetaceae bacterium
CCGTTTACGGCCCTTTCCGCCGCAGGCGGTATTAGGCCCGTGCTTTAGCACGGGTCATCAGGTCTAGGGAGTCCCGCTGCCATGCCCGTCTCGCCGGGGCGAGACGGGCATGGCCAGAACGTGGCGGATGGAGCCTGCGCAACCCGACGTAAACGTCGGGCCTATGACCGCCTGCGGCGGGAAGGACCATAAATGGCCCTGTTGCAGGCATTAACCGCAGGCCAAGAAATAAAATAGGCGATGGCCCCGGAGCAGGGCCATCGCCTTTGGTCTATTTGAATCTAGAGGTCGAACACGCTATCGCAGTTTTGTAGTCGTGTTCGCTGCCTCCGTTAGTTTAGTTACGTCGTCGAAGCAATACCAACCCGAGCAAGGCACTGGCCAGCAGCACAATGGTGCTCGGCTCCGGAACCGTGATCAGATCGAAGTCGAATGTCGGGTCGCCCTCGACAGCGCCCGGCTCACGATACCTCGCATGCATCAACTCGAACAAGCCTGCCGGATCGACGCCGGCTTCCAGCGTCAGGCCAGTCCAGAAGACACCGTCCATCGTCGCAGCGCTACTTCCATTGAAATAGGCGAGCTCGAATGCGCCACCTTCAGCAGTCCAACCGGCTTGACCCCAAGTCGAGGAGTTCCCTTGAGCCGCAAGGACGTTATCGGACGGATACTGAAGAATAGTGGAATTCGACCAACCAACCCCTGACTCCATCGAGTGTGCCTCATAGGAGGGGTCATATTCCGGATTCACTGTACCGTCCGGCATGAACTCTGCGGTCTCTCTATACACGCGGCCTTGGTCCTCCGTAGTGGAACCGATGCTGATAAAGTTGCCAATCAACGCCCCATCTGTATCGATAAAGATGCCCATCTTGTCGATATCGGGATCGGCATAGGCTGTAAAAATGATCGGATTAACCGTGAAATCGGTCTCGTCCGGCGAACTATAGTTGGCAGGAACAAGGTCGGCGCGCCCAAGAGGAACGACGTAGATGTCGGGAATGCCGTCACCGGGTGTGCCCGGCCGCATTTCGGCCTGGGCCGTCATGGTGGCGCTCAGCGCCACGACCATCAAGATTGTAAGTACTTTCCAAGCTTTCATCAGATCTCTCCTTCTAAAAATGCGACTCGTTTGCGCCCCCTAGAGGCAATCAAACAGACCAAAAACCACTACGAGCCGACCACCGGCCCGCCTCCAAATCTTGGGAATGCCCGCGTTGCTCTTACAACCGTAACATACCCTACATTTCACTAAGATAACAGAATCGTTGAAAATTGCAAGGGACTGGGTGGCTAATGACGGGTTTTTTCCTGGTACACTCGGGGAACAATACCTTAAGTAGCTGTGTACCAACGACTTACGTGCATGCGTTTTGCCCAAAAAAACTTCATTTTTCGGTCGGAAATCGGGTTTTCGAGGCAAGAATTCGGCCGTTTTTTCCACCCACGGCGAGAAATCCCGCGGATTTGCCAGCTCTCGGCAAGCAATTTTGCCCGATCGAGAGGGTCATGGCTTCTGCGTGTATACATATAGATGTCATAATCGCGATCCCAAAGCCCCGGACTGCGAGCAGGGGGATCCCGCCGACGCAGGCAGGACATGCCGCAAGAATTGCCCAAGGAACTCGATCCCGGGCAGTCGCACGGTCCGCCAAGTATTGGTTCTTCGGTCCTTCGAGCGGAATGTCACGTGGTTTTCGTCCGCGGCCAAGATACGTGCGTTGCTGATGGCAGTGCGAAACACGTACGGCGAGAGGTAGTTCAGCATGGCGTCGTTGCCGTGACCGTAGTGTTTCACGAACGAGGCGGGGGGCTTGCAAAGCCGCAAGCGGCCGGCTAGCAGCGGTCGTTGCGTCGGGCGATTTCGTCGCGAATCCGGGCGGCTTGCTCGAACTGTTCGTTGGCCACCGCCTCGGACAACTGTTCCCCGAGCGTGAGGCCTACGTCGTGTTCCTTGCGGAGCGAGTCCCTTAATTCCTCCAATTGACCGACCAGCGGATCCTCGCCGAATTGTTCTTCCAAATCGACGGCCGCGAAGGTTTCGCGGATCTGCTCGAGCCCGTCGGTGATCTCTTCGATAGCCGTTTCCGCTCCCGGTCCTTGCAAGGCGCGCATAGCGGACGCCTGGGTGCGATGGAAGAGAATGAAGGGACGATACTGCTCATGGGAAGCCGTCCACTCGGCGCTGGGAGAACATTGCGCGACGAAGTCCATTAGCGTCAAGGTGTGGTTCGCGTCTTCGATCGCCTCGGAAAACTTTCGCAGCGCCAAGTAGCAGACTCGACGATGGTAGAACTGCAAGAACTCGCGATCCACCTCGAAGCACTGGTCTTCGGTCAACTCGAATGAGTCGCCCTTGTTAAATGATTGTTCGATCAAGTAGTCCAAGTAGGTCTCCGCGCCCTCGGGCCGCTGGCCGTCGGGGCGACCGGTGGTTTCTATCTGCAAGAGCCCCAACTCGATCCGCATCTGCAAGACTTCCCGCCCGTCGCCGGCCTGAACCAGACGCGCGGCAATCACGCCCGGCTCGTAGGGCCAGTCGCTAAGCACGGGGTCGATGTCTCGGCGTTCGGACACAGTGATTCGAGCGTTTTGTGCGGTTGAGGGAAAACACGCGTCCCCCGAATTGTATCGAATTCTCCCGTAGGAGCTACCCTCCTATAAAGCCGCGACCGTTGGTCGCGCCCGATGGTAGCTGCGTTCGCCAGAACGCGGGCAACGCGATATTACCGCACTCTGGCGAGTGCAGCTACACGGACGGGCGCGACCGCCGGTCGCGGCTTTGTAGGACGGGCGCGACCGCCGGTCGCGGCTTTGTAGGAGCTATTCGTCCGAGGGGGGGCGTTGGCGACGCTGCTTCCTTTGCGATTGTTTGCGCTTCTGGTCGAGCCGACGGCGGATGGAGCCCTTGGTCCGTTTGGTCGGTCTGCGGCGCTTCGGTGTGACGGCGGCCTCGGCCAGCATGGTACGGAGCTTTTCGAGACAGTCGGCCACGTTGCGGCCCGCGTTGCGGAAGCGTTGGCTTGTGATCAACAGGTCGCCGTCGGTCGTGATGCGGCGTGGGTATTTGGCCAACAGGCGTCGACGAACCGGTTCCGGCAGACTGGGACTCTTCACCACCGACCATCGCAACAGAGCCTTGGTGTTCAGCTTGTTGACGTTTTGTCCCCCCGGTCCGGAACTTCGGGCGAAGGTAAACTGAATCTCCCGCAAGGGGATTTGTAGGCGATCGTTGACGACGAGCATGTTTTCGGGGAACTCCGCGAATACTTTGTTAGCGTAGCCATTGTATCAGAGGCAAAAGGATGGTCACGGCGATTCCGATCAGGGCAACGACGAAGAACAGGGGGACGCTAACCGAGTAGTAGTGTGTTCGGCCGGACTTGTCTTTTCGTTGAAACCATAATGACATGGGAGGTGAACTCCTTCGGCTTGCCGTTGAAATAAAGAACGTCGGGCAAGGTAAGACCGCTGAACGGTCGTGTTCTAACCACTTCCCACTAACCACTTCCCACTAGCTTCGCAAATGCTTCCTTGGCGTGCTCTAGCAGCGAGTCGTAGTCGTGGGTCTCGATTTCTTCGCCTAATAGTTCGACGTCGTAATAGCCGTCGTATCCGGCGTCCTTCAGGGCGGCGATGATCTGGGCCAATGGGACGGCGCCTTCGCCCAGCCGACAGCGATTCTGTTCACCCTCGGGCGGTGCGTGGGCGTCGCCGAGTTGTACGATCGCCAGGTGAGGAACGATTTGCCCAATCCGATCGATCAGCGATGGATCCTGACCCAGGTGGTAGGTGTCCAGCACCATTTTCACTTGGGGACTGCCGAGCTTGTCGATCAATGTCAACACGTCGTCGGCCGTGGTTAAAAAGGTCCACTGGACAGCGCAGCCCGGGTGCATCGGCTCGATCGCCAGGTTGACGCCCAATTTGGTTGCCGTGGGGATCAGTTCCGCGAGCGCGCTTTGGAGGAGTCGTCGTGCGTGGTTGTGGGTATGACCGGCGCGGGCGCCGCTGTAGACGATTAGCGTATCGGTTCCCAAGGCGGCGGCCGTTAGCAGGGCCTCGGCGGCGTCTTCCACACTCTCGCGATAGCTGCGGCCGTCGCTGCCGGTGAATCCGCCGGCCCACAGCAGATGCGAGGCCTTCAGCCCATGATCCCCCAGCAGTTCGACCGCCCGGGACTGTCCACAGTCGGAGATTTTCTGCCGCCAGGCGCCGATGGCGTGTATTCCGGCCGCGGCGTAGCGAGTTACATCTTCCTCGAATGACCAGCGAAAGGTGGTCGTTTCGTTCATCGACAGTTCAGCCATCCGTGCCGGCTCCCCATGTTTGATTTCAATTGGCTGCTTAGCTGTTGAGTATGCCGAAGATGCCGGCTCGTGTAAAGCCGGGCTGTGAACTGCTCAGGCGTGAACTGTGCGGGTGGAAGTGCCGTAAGAGTGGTATTGACCCAGTCCCTTGCGGCGGCGAAACTACCTTCCCTATGCGGATTCTTCCTCGATATGTCCTGATCGAAACGGCCAAGGTATTTCTGGTCTCCCTGACCGTCCTTACGGCGATGATGATCATCGTAGGGGTGGTTCGGGAAGCAGCCATGCAGAATTTGCCCATGGGGCAGGTTATGCGGCTGATCCCTTATGTCTTGCCCGAGGCGCTGCGAATCGCCCTTCCGGTGACCCTGTTGTTGGCCACGACGAGCGTTTACGGTCGAATGTCCGGCTCGAACGAGGTGGTGGCGGCCAAGGCGTTGGGGATTTCTCCCATGACGCTGATCTGGCCCACGCTGATCGGCGCGTTTCTGCTGAGCCTGATGACCGTCTGGATTAACGATCTGGCCGTCTCCTGGGGTCGCGGCGGGGCCCGACGCGTTGTGGTCGAGGCGGCCGAGGAGATTATCTATGGGATGCTCCGTGCCCAGAAAAGCTACAACTCGCCTACCTTTTCGATCAGAGTCAGGGGAGTGGAAGGTCGCCGGCTGTTGCAACCGACACTCACCATTCAGACCCGTGGCAACTCCCCCACAATGACGATCAGGGCCGAAGAGGCCGAGTTGCAGGCCGATCACCAAGCCCGCGCCCTGAGAATTCGGTTACTCAACGGAACGGTCGATATCGACGGGATGGCAACGTACGACTTCCGGGGTGTTGAAGAGCATGAAATCCCGTTGGGCGACGCTACCCGAGCCAGGAATGTGGCCGCCGTGCCCTCCTGCATGTCGCTGCGAGTGATCCCCGAGAAAACGGCGGCTCAAAAGCGGACGATCCAGCGATTGCGCCAGGATCATGCGGCCCGGGCGGCTTATGAGATGCTCACCGGCGACTTCGATGCGCTGACCAGTCGCGAGTGGGACACGCGAGCCGAAAAACTCTGGCATGCCGAGGGACACTTGCACCGGCTGCTGACCGAACCCCATCGCCGTTGGAGCGCCGGATTCAGTTGCCTATGTTTTGCCTGGATCGGGGCCCCCATGGCCATGCGGTTGCGAAACCGGGATTTTCTCACCAGTTTCTTTCTCTGCTTCTTGCCGATCCTGGTCGTTTACTATCCGCTGTTGGCCTATGGCGTAGACGGCGCCAAAAGCGGCAGTATTCCTCCCTATGCCGTATGGGCAGGCAATGTCTTGCTGATCGCCTGGGGAGCGTGGCTGTTGAGGAAAGTGATTCGTTACTAGCGCTGTGTTGGCGTGCAAAGCCGCAAGCGATGGGTTATTCCTCGGACTTGCCTTGGAGATTCCAGGCCTTCAGCCATCGGGTGTTGGTTGGTGTTAGGTTGAAGTCTTTTTCGAGCCGCTTCTGTAAATCGGGCATGTGCCCTGCGCCGTAGAAGATGGCGATTTTCTTCTTGCCCGCGGCTATCTGTTTCCGCAATACCGACAAGGCGACCTTGTTTCGCTCGCTGATGATCGTGGATCCGTCCGGCCCTTCCAGCGCCGAGAGGGTCCCGCCCATGTCCTGAAACTGCTCGGCCACCACTCGCTTCAGGGCCAAGGCGCGATTCTTGTCGAACAGGGCCAGCAGTAGTTCGGCATCGGGTGAGCGTTTGGTTTCCTGGCCCTGCTGGGCGATCGCATATCCCCACATCCGCAAGAACATCGCCAAGACGCTTTCGTCCCGGTCGCGCATGGAGGCGGCGAACTGTTCGGGCGACATGTCGGCATGGACCATATTATCCCGCGTATAGTCGATCGCGTCGAGCTGAAACTCCAACTCCAGCACGTTTTTCATCATCTTTTGCAGCAGGGAGACCGGGTTGTTCGATTTCCCGCCGCCACGCGGGACCTCGGTCCCTTTGGCGGCAACCAACTCGAAAAGCACGGCGTCATACTTGCGAAACTCGCGATTCAGGGCGGCGTAATAGCTCTTGTCGGCCACGTGGACGGCGGCCACCAAATCGACGGTCGGACCGGATTGGTCGTCACGACGCGACTTGTGGCGAACGATGGAGACCTCCAAGGCCGTCGGTTGCTCGTTGCTGTCGCGCACGAGTCGCAAGAAGCGCGTGTCTGCCGTTTTCTCGCTTGCCGGCTCCGCCGATGCGTCGGAGGGCTCTGCTGCCCAAATCGCCCCGACGCCGCCAAGCGAAAGAATCGCACACAGCACGGTGTGGCAATAAAAGAAGCGTGCGGTGCGAAAACTCTGGTCCGATATCATCACGTGATCCCCTTAACTGTTACATTCTACAATCATGACCGAAGCGAGGTTATGCACGACTCGTGACGTACTCGAGCGTGAAACGAATTCTCTCACATTGACTTTATCGGTTCAATCGAAAGTGAACGATACGTCACGACCTCCGCTTGAATCGATCTGTGCGACGTGGGTGTCATTGGCCTGACCGGAATGTCCACATGAAAACGCAGGTTGATTGTGGGTGTCCGCAGTGCCCGACAAGGGTTACCGCATATCTGCGATATTGTTTAACGACTTAGGGTTGAAATTGTCGAAATCTCACACATACTAGAG
>CAYYOX010000385.1:0-6924 GCA_964473065.1 uncultured Planctomycetaceae bacterium
CGACACGCCCACGTTACGACCCGGGACGAACACATCAGACAGGCCGCGTTCCATAAAGGTGATGAAACGCGCGCTGGTGAGTTGTTCGAGTCCGAACGGCTCCTTGTAGTGGCCGACCTTGACGTGCCCCAACAGCGGAAGTTCCTTCACGGTGATGTACACGTCCTTGAACGAGGGCGCCTGCAGCGTGTCGGCGGCGGCCGTCGACTGCGTTCCCGCAAAGTCGAATTGAACCTTGTAGTCGACGACATGGAAGGCCGAGCCCGAGACAAAAATCCGTGCCGCATCGAATCGGAATCCGTTCTGTTGATCGGAACCGATTTGAGCCACGCTGCCGGGATCTTGATCGTACATGGTCCAGTCGGCGAAGACCCGCCCGCCGACTTTGACCGAAGGCTTGCCGGAGGCCTTCTTCTTGCTTGCCTCGAGCGCGGCTTCCAGGGCAGCCACACGATCGGCCAGACCGGCGTCGGCGTTGTAGCTGCTGGTCGTGGCGTACGTTTGCCGCTCGGCAAGCCTTGGATAGCCGCTGAGCCCGGACGAAGTAGCCGAGGACGCCGAATAGCCCGAGTCCGCGGGTACATACATCGGTTGCTGGCTCCAAGCAGCCGTTGCGCTAGCGCAAATAATCACTACGACTAGCGTCATCGCTAGCCCCTTCGGTGTGTAACCGAACATTGACTTTCCTCCATGAAAACGGGTGGGGATGTGGGGGGTGACACCTGGGTGGGAAAAATGGGAAGTCTTTGACGGCCCATGCTAAGCCGATCTCAACTTCCGCGAAGATGCAAAGTGGTGCATCCGGAAGGACAAGCATTCCAAGCCCTGCCAAAGTCGTCATCGGAATCGTGCGCGTTACCGCTTTAATAGGCCCCCCAGAACCAGCTTGGATTACCAGGCCTGCCTAGATTACCACGCAGTCGTGGCACGGCCGGAAAGAATAGAATCATCGCGGCCAAGAACCTACAGAACAGACTGCCGTATCAGGCCGCCAGCGGCGACTTGTCGTCCGGTTCTTCGAACTGGATGCGATACAGCCGCCGGTATAGATCGCAGCGTCCGAGGAGTTCCTCGTGCGTGCCGGAGTCGAGGATTCTGCCCGACTGCATCACCACGATCCGATCGGCCAGCGAGAGGATCGACATGCGGTGGGTGATGATTATGGTGGTGCGGTTCTGGGTGAACACTTCGAGCACCTGCCGGATCGCTTCTTCGCTTTCCAAGTCGACCTGGCTGGTGGCCTCGTCAAGGATGACGATGGCCGGGTCCCGCAGAATGGCTCTGGCCAGGGCGATCCGCTGACGCTGGCCGCCGGAAAGCCGGCCGCCCATTTGGCCGACGACCGTCTCATATCCGTCGGGCAAATCGGCCTCGATGAACTGATGGGCCTGTGCCTGCTTGGCCGCCGCGATCACCTCGTCGCGCGTGGCCTGAGACGATCCGTAGCGAATGTTGTTCAGCACGCTGTCGTCAAACAGGATCGTTTCCTGGCTGACGATGCCGATTTGTTTTCGCAAATCGCGCAGCCGCAGATCGGTCAGCGAGATGCCGTCCAGGCGGACCGTGCCGGTGGTGGAATCGTAAAACCGAGGAATCAGACTTGCCAGCGTGCTTTTGCCGCAGCCGTTGGGGCCCACGATGGCGATCGTCTGGCCGAACGGGATCCGCAGATCGATGTCTCGAAGCACCGGATGACCTTCCTGGTAGGCGAAACCCGTGTTCTCGAAAACCAAGTCGAGCTGATGGCGTCGCAGGGTGACCGGATTCTCGGGGTCCTGGACTTTCGGCTGGCGTTCGAGTCGCTCGAAGATTCGATCGCTGGCCGCCGCCGCCCGTTGGATGCAAGTGAATACGTCGGAAAACTTCCGCACCGGATCGGCCACGCCGGCCAACATCCCGAAAAACACCATCAGCGAAAAGACGTCCAATGGCCGTTCACTCATGCGAATTCCCAGCAAATGGGTCTCGCCGTAGAGGACCAGGTAGGCCCCGGCCAGTAGCGCCAAGCAGATTGTCAGAATGCCCATCACTTCGCTAACCGGCTTGTTCAACGAGTCGTATTGGGCGATCCGCATGCTGTCTCGGTAATACTGTTTACTATGGGCGTGAAAACGGCGTCGTTCGTGTGATTCGTTGGTAAAGGCCTTGACGATCTTGATGCCGCGGAAGGTCTCTTCCAAGGCCGTGTAGATCTGCGCCATTTCTTCCATCGCCTGGCGGTTGGCCCGCTTGAGCACCTTGGCCAACCAGCGAATCAGAAACGCGGCCACGGGAGCAACCACCAACGAGAGCAGCAACAATCGCCAGCAGATCCAGGCGGCCCCGATCAGGCAGGCAATCATCTTCAGCGGTTCGCGGATCAACCGCCCCAACAAGGCCGTCAAACCGACCGCCACGTTCTCCATGTCGTGCGTGAAGCGGCTCATCAGGTCGGCCGTGCCTTCGTTGCCGAACGTGGCCAGATCCATCCGCAGCGTGCGGCGGAAGAATAGTTTGCGCAGGTCGAAGGTGGTCAACTGGGCCATCCGGGCGACCAAGATGTTGTTGGCAATCAGGAAGACGTCTTTCACAATCGTACTCAGCAGCAGCAGCCCGGTGATTAACACCAGCGTCATAAACGGATCATGGGGTAGGTACTTCTCGACATACGGCTCTGCCCGAAGATAGTAAGTGATGGCCTCCCGCTCGGCATTGATGCGTGACTCGGCCAGCCTGATCTTCCTGCGAAAATCGCGGCATAACTCGGGCGGGGCCTCGTCGAGTTGTCCTCGCAGTTGTTCGACTTCGGCCGTCTTCTCCACGATCGTTTTCTTGGAGCTATCGACCTCGTTGACGATCCATTGCTGCAGCGATTCACCCTGGAACGCGACCCTGGCGAAAGGAAGGATGGCCCCAATGTTGCCGCCCCAGAGGATCGCGACCCCGATCGCGCTGAGCGTGGCCATTAGAAACGTCAGCCGATAGCGAAAAGCTAGCCGCAAGACTTTCGAGAAGTTCGACATCCGTGTTCCATCCCTGGAGAGACAAGTGCGGCCGGTCCCGTTTCCTTTCGGGACGCCCGGAAAAGGCCCCTTTTAGCACATCGCCCCCCGTCGACCAAGAGCACGTCCCGCAGTCGCGATACCAAGGCACCGCATCTTCCCTATTTTACCAGCCCGTTTAGCGGTCGGACTCGCCCGACGTTTTTTTGCCAAAGATCTGACCCCCCCGGGTCAACTCCGGATCGGACGGAATCGGCCGAAGTCGAGGAACTTGGCCAGGATTCGCTCCGGACGGGGAAGCGCTCGCAGGCTTGTCTCCCGGGGGCTGGCCGCGGCCCGGCGATACAGATCGAGCAATCGACGCCCGCTGGGGACCGCGGAGAAGTGCTTGGCAATGGCTTGCCTGTTGTGACGCACCGCGTCCGATGCAGCCGGCTCGGGGAGGAACAAAGCACGCCGGAGCCACCGATTGTGCCGCAGCGCCTCATGGCGACGCGCCCGATTGCGGGCCACCATCCCCAGCACTTTTCGTTGAAGCGTCTCATCCAGGTCGCCGAAGTCGACCAACGGGCCGTCCGTCTTGGCCCGTAGCCTCTCGAGCAGGTCGTCCGGTTCTGTCCGGCCGTAGGCTTCGAGGGTCCGCCGATAAGATTGCAACATGACCTGCCGAAACTCGTCCGCCCCGACCCAATCGACCGGCACTTTCAAACGGGGTTCCAGCCACGGCTGCCGCACGTCCTGTTCGGCGAAGTCGCAGGTAATCTCCGGCAGGTCGCGTCCCATAAGCGGTTTGCCGGCCAGCCACGATTCGAGAAACACCATGCCGAACCCTTCGGCCAGACTGGTCGTGAGAATCGCATCGGCGGCGGCCAGATTCTCGGCGAAGCTCAACGCGCCCGGCGCACCCAACTCGAAGCGGCACCGCAGGTCCCACTTGGCGGCCGTGCGTTTCCCGTCCCCGTAGATCGGCACTTCGGCCGGGTTCAGCGGCGGCAACGTCAGCCCGATCACCGTATCCGGCGGCGCCATGGCGGCCCAGAGCAGCGCTTCGCCGAGATTCTTTCGCCGAATGCCGCGGACCGGATAGAGCAGAAATCGCTCGTCGGGCGAGACTCCGAAGCGTTCGCTCAAGCGGCGTCGGGCGTCCGCCTTCGAGGGCAGGTCGTCCATCACGGGGACCGGGTTCGGCAGCCGATGCAGTTGCTCGTCGGCCAGCCCGGCCCGGCGGAGAATCAACCAATCGCGCCCGTTGAGCACCGCATAATGAATGTGCTCTGCTTGGGGATACAGCAGAGCGGCCAACCGGGCCTCGTCGTCGATCTTCAGACTCTCGCGAAGGTGCCGGTAATTCGTCGGCCGAAAATCCTCGGGAAAGTCGTGAATCTGCAGAACCAGCGGGTAGCCCGCCATGGCCAACCGCGACAACGCACCCGGCAGCAACACGTTCTTGCCCAGCGTATGGTTATGAACGTGCAGCACGGTCTCCTCGGGCGCGAAGCCGATTTGGCGGAACAACGTCGAAAGGTCCTCGTCGAGGGTCGCGCCCGAGCGCTGCTCGTCATAGTCGAGTGAATCGACGGGGTGTCGGTAAAGCCGGATGTTTTGCAGCGAGTCGGCCAGTCGGTCGTCGAACCCTTCCGCCCGCCCGCCATAGACCAGCGCCACCCGCCAAGGCGCGTCCGGATTGAGCACGGCGTCGAGCGCCCGAAGCTGGTTTTCGATAACGCGCGTCACGCCGCCGCGGTTGAGATGATAATGAAGGATCGCAAGATTCATGGTCGAACTCGAAAAAGGTGTCAGGAACCTTTTTTACGCCAAATGGTCAATCGTCTGCCAGTCTAGCCCTAGCAATTCTGCGCCTCGGCGGTCTACGGCGATTGGATCGAAGCTGGCGAGTAGCTTGTTTAGCGGCGGGTCGCAGTGCGCGCCGCCTAGGTGAAACTCGGGCATGCCGACCGTGGCGTCCATCAGCGACAGGTCGGGTGTGCGGTATCGGTTCAGGTCGATGATCGATTCGTGCATTTGACCGTGAAAGACGGCCTTCTTCCACGAGCCGAACTTGCCCGAGTAGTGCTTCGGGGGCGCCAGGCCGATCATGTTTTTCAAGGTGCCCGTGATCTGAGAAAACGAATGGGCCTTCAGCACCGGCACGGAGATCAGGAAATGCGAGATCGCGATCTCGGGTAGGTACATCTCCTTGAAGACGGGGCATTCGGCGTTTTCCAATCGCGTCAAGGAGGCATGATTCAGGTCGATCAGTTCGACCGCCTGCCGCCGGGCCAATTCCCGATAGCCCAGGGCATCGAACACCGCGTCCGTTTCGAGGTGCGCATCGCCGCAACCTTCGCCGACGACGATCTGGGCGTCCGAGCAGGATCGAACGTACTGGATCACCGCCTCGACGCACTCGACCGGCGTAGTGATCGGGAACGGCGAGGCGTTGATCAGGTTGGGCTTGATCAGCACGGCCGTCTGGCTTTTCAGTGTTTCGGCGGCGCCGATAGCATCCAACGCCTCGGGGACCGACTCGGGATACGATGCAAACTCGATCTCGGCAATACGGCTCATGGCACTCTCCAGGGGGAAATCTCCCCCTATCATAGGAGACAATCCTCGTGAAAACAAGCGCGGAAAAGGCGCCGACGGTGCCTGTCCCCTTTTTCGGGCGGCGACACTGGGGCGCCGTGGAAAAAGGGGACAGGCACCGAGCCGGGGAGGTTTTCCGCGGGTTTGGCATCTATTCAGCTCGGAGCCAGTCCCCTTTTTCCACTCCGAGCATGGGCAGGCAGCTTGCCATTTGGTATCATGGTCATCGGACGCTGCTCACCCCAATTGAATCAGGAGACCCAGACATGAACGCCAAGCTATTCGTCCTATTACTTTCTGTCGGCTGCCTCGGACCGCAATTGGCTCTAGGGCAAGTGCCCAGCGCGCCGCTTCAGCCTCCGGGAGCGCAGTTCGTGATTAGTCCGCAGCAGCGGCAGAAGATCGAAGAGGCGATCCCGAACGAGGCCCTTGCCGCGCCGCGCAAACCTCGGAAACTGTTGATCTTCGACCTGAACGTCGGCTACGGCGGGCATGGCTCGATCGCGCATGCCAACCTTGCCTTCAAGCTGATGGGCGAAAAGACGGGCGCCTTCGAGACGGTCGTCAGCCGAGATCCCGCGGTGTTCAAGCGAGAAACGCTAAAACAATTCGACGCCGTGTTCTTCAACAACACGGTGGGAAACCTGTTCGAAGACCCGCAGCTACGAAAGAATCTGATCGAGTTCGTCTACGGCGGCGGAGGGCTGCTGGGCGTGCATGGAACTTCCGTGGCCTTTACGCGCTGGCCGGGGGCCCACGAGGACTGGCCGGAGTTCGGACGGATGATCGGCGCGCGAGGCGCCAATCATCGCGAGAGCGACGAGCACGTGTTCATCAAACTCGACGACCCCGCGCATCCGATCACCGGACCTTTCGGCGGCGAGGGATTCGATTACCGCGACGAGTTCTTTCGCGTACACGAGCCCTATTCGCGAGATCGGGTGCGCGTGCTGTTGAGCATCGACGTCGAGAAGACGGACCTCAGCCAAGGAACGGACCGCGGCAATTGTATTCGCGAGGACAACGACTATGCCTTGGCCTGGGTTCGCCGTTACGGCCGGGGACGTGTCTTCTATTGCACGATCGCTCACAACCCGTACGTCTTCTGGGACGCCCGGATGCTGCGGTTCTATCTGGGCGCCGTTCAATTTGCCTTGGGCGATCTGCCGGCTCCGACGATCCCCAGCAACAAGCTGACGCCCGCGATTAGGGCTCGGGAGAAGCTGGGTTGGCGGCTGGGGATGACGGCCTACAGCCTTCATCGGTATACGCTGTTCGAGGCGATCGACAAGGCGGCCGAACCGGGGTTACCCTACTTCGGCGGCCTCAGCTTCCAGCAAGTCAGCTCGGAGATCGC
>CAYYOX010000386.1:0-6920 GCA_964473065.1 uncultured Planctomycetaceae bacterium
GTGGTGTGTGTCAGAGGATTACGACCACGTTCTGGCGAACGTAGCTACGACAGTGTGGCACACCTGCGTTGGGAAGTAGGTAGACTGCGTGGCATGGGGCCTGTGCGTCGTCTTTTCCGATAATACCCCTTGGGCTGAATGATTGCCCCCGATTCGTTCGATATAGAGGCATTATCCGGCGACCGGTCCGGCCGTCGGGGAAAATCTGCATCAATCTTGGGGGAGGAAATCTGATGCCTTTCGAGACGCTTGCCTTTGGTGTCGAACCGTGTTCTGTGCCCTACCGGCTCAAGCTGGCCCGATACCCGGCTTTGGCGGAAGCCGTGCTCGAATTTGTCACCCGGGCGCCTTCACGCGGCGGACGGCGGCTGAAACTGCTGGATGTCGGCACTGGCAACGGCGTCGCCCGACGCTATATCGAGGCCGTGCTGAAAACTGACGAAATCGACTATCACGGCGTCGATCGGTTTCCCCACGGACACGAGTTCGTCTACAAGCACGAGGATTGGAAGCTCCACGAAACGTGCCTGGAAAAGGGACTTCCTTTTCTCGACTCCGACCGCTTCGACATCGTGATCTGCGAACAGGTCCTCGAACATTTGCACAACGCCAAGGCGGCCGCGAGCGAATTGCTCCGCGTGCTGAAGCCCGGGGGAATGCTGGTCGTCGGTGTGCCGATTTTCCCGTTCGGCGCCCATCTGATTCGCCGACATCTAGTGCCTGTCCTCGACCGTTTGGTAGGGACCAAGAAGGTGCGCGGCCATGTCCAGGCGTTCTCTTTGCAAACGTTCATGAAAATGCTAGACGAGGCGGGTCCCATGGAAGTCTCGGACGTTCGAGGGTTCCGCATCATGTCCGGCGGGCCATTACGGCCGTTGGAATGTTTCCGATGGTGGTGGAGACTGAATTGCCTGATAGGCCGGAAGGTTCCGGGGCTGTGTATCGAGGCCCAGGTCGTCGGCACCAAGACAGAATCCTCGGTCCTCGTAGCGGCTTAACGTTTAGCGGTCGGGCTTGCCCGACGTTCTTTTGGAAATGCCGTTTGATTTGGCCAAAAAAACGTCGGGCAAGCCCGACCGCTAAACGACGCTTCATCGTGCTAATCGTCCACATCGCGTCGGGCGGCCATCAACTCTTCGAGTTCTTCCTTCATTTTCGGGAGAATCTCTCGATAGGAGTAGGCCCCCAACGGCGTGCCGCCTCGTTTTAGGTTGACGAAGTTCGGCCCGCACCAGAGCCCCAAGTCGGCGTGATCCGTCTCACCGGGCCCGTTGACGCGGCAACCCATCACGGCAATCGTTAACGGATAGTCGACCATGTCTCGGGTGGCTTCACGGACCTGCTCGGCCAGCTCGACAAAGGCTTCATTCTCCACGCGCGAACAGCTCGGGCAACTGATGATGTTCAGGCCCTGCGGGTGAAGCGAATCGTCGTGATAATTCCCGGCCACCACGTCGGCAAGGATCTGACGTCCCGCCTCGATCTCCTCGTCTTTGCGCAATGCCGGCAAAGTCAACGATACGCGAATCGTGTCGCCAATCCCGTCGCGCAATAGCGGTTCCAGGGCAACCCGGGTCTTGCGGATCCCTTCCGGCGGCATGCCGGCCTCAGTCACGCCCAGGTGCAAAGGAACCTCGGGCCGCTCTTGAGCAAAGCGAGTATTCAGCTTCACAACCCGCAGCGGATCGGAGGCTTTCAGCGAAACGCAATACTGTGTGAACCCGACCTGATCGAGCAACTCACAATGTTCCAGGGCACTCTGGAGCATCGGACCGATCAAATCGTCCCGGTCGAACTGCTCCCGCTTGGCCGGATCGACCGAACCGCTGTTGACCCCCACGCGAATCGCGCAATCGTTTTCGCCGGCCACGTCGGCCAGGAAGCGGACCTTGTCTTGCCAAGGGCGATTTCTTTCGTGGTGGTACAAGTGGCCCGGGTTGTAGCGGATCTTGTCGACCAGCGGGGCCACTTCGGCCGCCAGCCGGTAGTTTTCCTGAATATCGATCGAAAGGTTGGCGTCGGTCTGCTGCCGGATTTCTCCCAGCGCGGCCGCATCCCGATGCGTGTCGACGGCGATCCGAACCACGCCCGCGCCCGCCTCGCTCAATTGGTTGATCTGCCACACAGTCGTCGACACATCCGATGTCTTCGTGGCGCACATACTCTGCACCACGATCGGTCGGCCCGCACCGATCGTGATCAGGCCGATTGACACCTCTCTGGTGGGGTTTCTCACAGGTTGTGTCGATTCAGTTTGGGACATTCGTTCGATTCTCTGCGGGAGTAAGTTTGGCGGTCGGGCTTGCCCGACGTTCGTGCGGCCGAGCACTACCTTAATTCTCGTGATCTAGGCCGGGAATTCAACCCGAAAAAAATCCTCCAGAACATCTGATTTAACCTGGAGGGTTTGCGGGAACTTTGCCGATAAAGCGGACACTACCGGATCCTCGGCAGGCCGCGCGATGGGTGCGCGTCCTGAGTCGAGGTTGGAAAGGAGGGGGGTTCCTTCCTTCTAAGCGGTTACTACATAACATGTTACGACATGCGATATTGCTCTGCTGCGTGCTCTTTAGCGGCTGTTCGCTGCTGCCGGAAATCTCGCACCAGCCGACTCTGCACAACCCCTTCCCACAACTCTCCAAGGTGGCCGTCGCTCCGTTTTTCAACCTCAGCGAGGAGCCGACCGTCAACGGGGAAGATGTGGCCAAGGCCTATTTTAACGAGTTGCAACTGATACCGGGCTTCGAAGTGGTGCCGGTCGGCGTGGTTCGCGATGCCATGATCAAGAATAGCCTCCGGCTCGATTCGCCTGAGGACGCTCGACGATTGGCCCAATTGTTGGAAGTCGATGCCGTGGTCGTTGGCGTGGTGACCGATTTCTCGCCCTGGTATCCGCAACGTTGCGGGCTGCGGGTGGAGTGGTATTCGGCCAATCCGGGCTTCCATCCGATACCGCCGGGCTACGGGCTTCCTTGGGGTACGATCGAGGAAGAGCAGATTCCCGGCCCGTTGGTCTTCGAGGCGGAATTGGCGTTGGCCAAGGAGCAACTGAAGACGCAAACCCCTGCGTACAAACCACTTCCGCCGAAGCCGAAGCAGATTCCCACTCCCGAACCCAAGTCGGGCAAGTCGTCCGACGCACCCTTTCCACCGGATTGGCCTGGCGAAGACGATATCAAACCGTCAGCCTACGAGTCGCCGGTCGATGGTCAAGTGATTGGTGCCGCGGGGATCGAGGTTGGCGCCGGTCTGCCGGAGAATTGGCCCAATCCGCGAGGATTCATCCCGCCGCCACCTAGTGCCGAGCTGCCGCCAAGCATTCCCAGCATGGCCCCCGTGTTAGCTCATACGCAGATCTACAACGGCCACGATCCGGAGTTTACCGAGGCTTTGGAGGGCTATTATGAGTTCCGTGATGACGCTCGATTTGGGGGCTGGCAGGGTTATTTGACGCGTAGCGACGACTTTATTCGTTTCTGCTGCCATATGCACATTTCAGAAATGCTCAGCGCTCGAGGGGGTGCTGGCGAAACGCGAGTGGTGTGGAAGTGGCCAACTATCCGATAAGAGGGATAGTGAGGCTTGACGGCCCGGTCATGCAGCGGCCCGTCTCGACGAAGCCTACACCGTTGTTTTGCGTCCCCCCGAGGAGAAACGGCCGTGAGTCACGACATCAATGTACTGGCACTGGTGAAGGGTCGGGAACGCTATGTATTCCTCTACGACGACGAAAGTCGTGCGGAAACGTTGCGCACGCTGGGGCGATATGCGTCTAATTCGGAGCTAAGTTTCACCTGGTACGATGCGGCCGTGTTGAGCCAAAAAATCCGCCAGGATTGCCAGAAATACGCTCCCCATCGCCGGTTCGATCTCCCGCTGCCCACCGACACCGACGAATACTGCTAACGCAGACCACGCATGGGTTTGTAGCTGCGTTCGCCAGAACGTGGGGCGTGCCCAAGGGTTACGACCACGTTCCGGCGAACGTAGCTACGACAGGTGAACTGCTCCGATGCACACTGCCATTGACCGGTTTCTGCGGTATCTGCAAGTCGAGCGCAATGCGTCCGACTTGACGCTGAAGAGCTATCGGGAAGACTTGGCCATGTTGGCCGAGTATCTGGCCGAAGCCCAGGACGGGCAACCGCCGCAACCGGGCGAGATTACCGTGCTCGACCTGCGCGGTTATGTGGCCGCTTTGCACGAGTCGGGATACGCCAAGAGCACGATCGCACGGCGATTGGCCTCGTTGCGAAGTTTCTTTCGCTTCGGTCAACGGGAAGGGTGGACGAAAACCAACCCGGCCAGGCCGCTGCGCAATCCGCGTCAAGGCCGTTCGCTGCCACACTTCCTTTCGGCCGAGGAACTGGGCCGGCTGCTTCAAACCCCGCCGGGCGACGAACCGTTGGGATTGCGCGACCGGGCCATCCTCGAGACGATGTATTCGGCCGGGCTGCGGGTGAGCGAACTGGTGGGGCTTAGCGACGCCGACCTGGACTTCGAGGCCGGCGTGGTTCGCGTTCGCGGAAAGGGACGCCGCGAGCGTCTTGCCCCGGTCGGATCCTACGCCACCAAGGCCCTGCGACGCTGGCTTCGCAAGCGCAAACTGCATTCGGCCGAGCCGAACGGTCCGGTGGCACCCGTGTTTGTCAATAAGTTCGGGCGACGGCTGACCACGCGCAGCGTCGGGCGGATGCTCGAGAAGTATCTGAAACTCTCGGGCCTGGACCAACGGACCACGCCCCATTCCTTGCGGCACAGCTTCGCTACGCATCTGCTCGACGGCGGTGCGGACATTCGAAGCGTACAGGAGCTGCTGGGACACAAGAATCTGATCACCACGCAAATCTACACCCACGTCAGCACGGCCGCCTTGCGAGAGGTCTACGAGAAGGCCCATCCCCGGGCAAGGTGAGATTCGGGGAGAGTCTGTTTAGCCACCGCGGCCACGCGGTGCCGGCCGGTTAACCCGGCGTAGCCGCCTGGGGCTAAACAGACAAGAACAAATCAAGCGGTTCGCCCGAAGGTCGGACGAACCGCTTGGTTATTGTAAAGGAGAGTTTCGGGCGTTGGCCCGGAGTCTCCTCAGAGTTGTCAGTTCAAGTTAGTTGCAGCAGGCCGGTGCGCAGGTCTCGACCTCTTCGCAGCAGGTTGGCTCGCAACATGAGCTCTTCCGGCAACTGGCCAGACGAGCTTTCAGCCGCGCGAACAACCCGCAACGGGGCTTGCAGCACGGATCGCAGCAAGCGGGCTCGCAACAGGCGGGCTCACACGCGGCCGGTGCACAGGCTACGACCTCTTCGCAACAGGCCGGCTCGCAGCAAGAGCTCTTTCGGCAACTGGCCAGACGGGCTTTCAGCCGCGAGAACAACCCGCAACGAGGCTTGCAGCACGGATCGCAAGCGGGCTCGCAACAAGCGGGCTCACAAGCGGCCGGTTCGCAGGCAGCCGGTTCGCAACAGGTCGGCTCGCAACATCCGGACTTGAAAAACAAGCCGGCGTTAGCGCTAGACGCGCCAACGAGCAAGACCACTGCAATGACGACCGCCCCCGACATCAGGATACGACACTTCATGGGAGGTACTCCTTGTTAGGAAAGACCTTATGGGACACCCGCGCAAAGTTACACGGGTAGGGGCTTTGGGTAAACCTAGGTATTGCTATCGACGAGCGGCGGCGACTTCCTTCACTAGACAACCCAGTTTGGCCATTTCTCGTAAATTACCTATCCGCCTATGGCGACAAAACCAATCGTTGCGGATGTGACGGTCGGCAGGATTCGCGACCGCTGGACGAGTTTGATACGTGTTTCTTGGGCTTTTCAGCGGTCGAAACGTTCTCCACGGCTGTGTCAGCCATTTTTCACCCCGATCGGTTTCGCAACTTCCCACGCCCGACATGACTGCGGCAGACTCGCGAGTATTACCGCGCCTATCGGCAAAACCGGCCCGATCTTTACAAACGGGCTTCCGGGGAGAACGCAACATGCTTCTTCTCGCGAATCGCGGCTCATAACCACCCGCGCTGGCTTCACGTAACCTATGGTTGCATGGATTGGCATTAGGTGGCTACAGTTGCCCAGCGAGTTGGCATCACGAGTCCAGGCAACACCACTTCGATGCGGCCGAGAAGGAGTTCTTCTGTTACAAGGAGCAATACAAATGGCCCAATTCGCCACTGAAATCGAACCGCTTTTTTCCAGCTTCGGCAGCGACCCGGACTTGGGTGAGTTGGTCGAGATGTTCGTCGAAGAAATGCCCGACCGCATTGCAACGCTGTCGGAACAACTCGAAATGTCCGATTGGGACAACGTGCGGCGAAGCGCGCATCAATTGAAGGGTGCGGCCGGCAGCTATGGGTTCGGTTCGATTACCCCGTGCGCCGCCCAACTGGAAAGTGCCGTCGATGAGGGGCAACCCGAAGAGCAGATTCGCGATGCGGTCCAGGAATTGATCGGCCTATGCAGTCGCATTCGGGCCGGCGTGCCTGAGTAACCGCGCCCGAGATCTTGCCGGTGGCGGTCAGGGGACCGAAGCGAACGGCCCTCGCTTTGACCGCACCCCCCCCTGCTGGCGCACAGCACACACATTCGTGTGACTGTCATCTCGCGCGACACAAGCCTGTTTACTGCCCGGGACCTTCCATTTCGGCCCGAAGCAGGGTAGATTTGGCGTCTTGACCGGACAAGAACGATTTTCAAGCGAGATTCTCATAGTTCGTGGAAAGGCGGAGCAAGATGGCAAAGAAGACAATCGCGGATGTGGACGTGGCGGGCAAGGCCGTATTGGTGCGGGTCGATTTCAACGTGCCCCTGGATGACCAGCAAAACGTGACCGACGACCGGCTGCTCCGCATGGCCGCGCCGTCGATCCACTCGGTTTTCGTTCGTTGCAGCCGGTTGATCCGGCAGAGCCCGCTGG
>CAYYOX010000387.1:0-6901 GCA_964473065.1 uncultured Planctomycetaceae bacterium
GCGGATCGGCACCACGCGGGTCTTGCTACCCGACGGGGATCGCGGCCCGTCGAGCGTTTGAATCAATCGCACGAACTGCCCGGCCGTCGGTTGCGGCCCGGTAACCATCACTCCGTTTTGCCGCCGATCGATCCCCAGCGTAATACGTTCACCCGCCGAGCCGACGAACACGTAGTCGGCCTGACCGGGTCGCCGATCGGTCAAAGCTTCCAGTCGGGGCCCAAACAAGTCGCGGAACATCCGCTCGATCTGTTCGGGGCGGAAATTCATCAGGCGGACATAGTGCTGATCGGCTGCTTCGGATGGCGGCTGCCCGGGTGCGGCTTCACTTGCCGCTTGAATGCCCAAGGTCGCGCTTCGACGAGCAAGGTCGTCGTGTACTCTCGGCGGGGCGACCACCAGCAATTGAGGCGCCTGCGGATCGGCCGCCACGCGGAACTCGCCGTGCGACGCGTAGATGGCCCGTAATCGTCCGGCCAACTCGGCCTGACGCCCCGGGGCGCACCGATAGGTCCTCACGATCGTCCGAGCGGCCCCCGGCGGACCGGAAGGGCGGTCGATCGCCTCGATCAACTGCCGGGCCGCCTGCTGCACAGCCTGCGGACCGCGAATCAAAACCCGATTGGCCCGGGGATCGGCGATCACATCGACGGCCAGATCCGCCGTGGATAGCACCTCGCGGAGCATCTTCTCGACGTCGGCGGCCGCCTTGTGTTTCAGCGCATGGGCCTGATACTCCGGCTGAGCGACAACCTGGCCATGAACCACTCCGGCGCCCAACAGCGCAAGCAACAGACCGAGCCCCAGCCGATAACCGGGCCCGCACCGACAAGACGTTGCCGTGTATGGCGATCTTCTCACCGAAGACGTCCAAAAAAGGGATGAGCAGTATTGAAACAAACAGCGCAGGGATTGCGCCGAGGAAAAGGCTGGCGAATGCTAGCGGCTCAGGGCGTGCGATTCAAGGTCAGTTCGCTGGCAGGCTATCGGCGATGATAGGGGAGGAAAAAGGGGAAAGAAGGGAAAAGGGGAAAAGAAGAGAGAAGCACGCCCCCCAGACGAGCTATCGCTTTGGCTTATCGCGACGCGATCCTGGCCAGCGTGGCGGGGCCAGGATGAGCGTTAGCAGGACGGCGGCGCCGAAGACGCAATAGGTTGTGGTGAACGCCCACGGCGGGAGCTTGAAAGGCAACAGGTCCATGAACATAACGTCGTGGACCAGCCGGCCGATGAACGAACCGGGTTGTTTCGGATCGCCCGCCGCGACGCGCAATTGGTTCTCCCAGGTGGTCAGCGGGCAGGTGATCCCGCCGAGCGACTCGGCCACCACGACGGCGATCGTCAGGAAGTGGACCATCCGAAACCAGAAGTTCCGCACCCAATGCCACTTCCGTACCAACCCCACCAGAATCAGCACTAACCCCGCCACCACAAACGTCACATAGGCGAGGTGGATCCCCATCGTCAGATCGGCAAGTAGGCGATATAAGGTCGACATACCAATAAGATCCCCAACCGCCCCAGTTTATTCCCGACTATAAAGCCGCGACCGGTGGTCGCGCCGGACCTGTTTAGCCACCGCGGCCACGCGGTGTTAGACGGTCAACACCGCGTGGCCGCGGCGGCTAAACGAACTTTCCCCGGATCACGAAATGCTACCCAGCGTCGGGCGCGACCACCGGTCGCGGCTTTATAGCTCGAATGCATCGGGAAGAAACTGCACCAGATCGCTGGCAATCATCGAAATTTCGCCCAACTCGGAAGCGGCGAAATCGCCGGCCAGACCGTGCATGTGGACGCCGAGTTGGGCCGCCTCGAAGGGGTCCAGGCCCTGGCAGCCCAGGGCCGTGATCAGGCCGGTCAGCACGTCGCCCGAGCCGCCGGTGGCCATGCCGGGATTGCCCGTAGTGTTTATCACTTGACGGCTTCCGTCCGTGATTAGAGTGCGGTGGCCTTTGAGCACCAGGACTATGCCGCACCTTGCCGCCAGTTTCACGGCCGCCGCTTCGCGGTCTTCCGCCTCCAGTTGCTTTCCGATCAGTCGAGCAAACTCGCCCGGATGGGGTGTGAGAATTCGCGGCCCGCCCGGTTCGCCCAGCACATCCGGATTGTCGGCCAAGGCGTTGAGCCCATCGGCGTCGACGACCAGCGGCTTGGCCAGTTCGCGATAGAGCCGTCGCACCAGAGAGTCCAACTGATCGGACCGCCCCAGCCCGGGCCCGCAAGCGACGAGGGTGGCCGGCTCGGCCAGTTCGACGATCATCCCAAAGGCGTCCGCCGCGATCCGGCCCTGGGGATCGGCCGGCAGCGGGACGGTCATGTAAGAGGGCTCCAGCACGGCGACCGTTTCCAGGCAAGGATCGGGCACCGCCAGCCGAACCAACCCCGCGCCGCCGCGCAAAGCCGCCATGCCGGCCAAGGCCACAGCCCCGGTCATGCCACGTGAGCCGCCGACGATCAAAGCCAGACCGAAATGGCCCTTGTGCGCGTCGGCCGGACGCTCGGGGAGTTTGGGAAGGGGCGGAGTCGTCATGGGAGGGAACTGCAAATTGTGATTGGCAAGGGACTGCGCCACAATTATGCACAATTGCACTGATTCGTCCAATAGCCGTCCCCGGAAAAAGCCGCGTGAAAAAAGGTGACAGGCGCCGAGCCGGGGAGATTTCCGGCCGGTTTGGCATCTACTGATGCTCGGAGCCAGTCCCCATTTTACACTCCATAAAACCAACTTCGCAGTTCTCCTGCTTTACACGGGCCGATTATTTGCCACAATGGGGGCAAGGAGGATCCACTCATGATCTATATGCTTGCGACACTCATATTGGCCGTTGTGCCCAATGGCGACGGTACGGAGCCGGCGGTTTCCGGCCAATTGAAACAGTGGCATCGGGTTACCGTCACGTTCGCCGGCCCGCAAACCGACGAAACGGCCGCGGTCAGCCCGTCGCGCAACTATCGACTCGATGTCGAATTCACGCACGGTGACAAGCGCTACGTTGTGCCGGGTTTCTACGCGGCCGACGGCAACGCGGCGGAGACTTCCGCTGTTGGCGGCAACCGATGGCGGGTCCACTTCTCGCCCGATGCGCCGGGTAAGTGGACCTACCGGGCATCGTTTCGCACCGGCCCGGACGTGGCCGTTGCCGACGACCCGAATGCCGGCGAGCCGACGGCCTTTGACGGGGTCACCGGTCAGTTCGTCATCGAACCGACCGACAAGACGGGCCGCGACCATCGGGCCAAGGGGCGGTTGCGTTACGTGGGCCGGCGCTATCTGCAATTCGCCAACGGCGAGTTCTTCCTCAAGGGCGGGGCCGACAGTCCGGAAAACTTCCTGGCCTACGCCGACTTCGACGGCAATCCGCCCAAGCCAAAGGATCTCGACGCGGGCCGCTCGGGCGAAGCGGCTCCCGCCCCATGGCATCGGTACGAACCGCATCGGAGCGATTGGCGTGATGGCGATCCGACGTGGCGCGGCGGCAAAGGCAAGGCGATCATCGGGGCGCTGAACTACCTGGCCTCAGCGGGCATGAACAGCGTCTACTTCCTCACGATGAACGTCGGCGGCGACGGCAACGATGTTTGGCCGTGGATCGATCCGAACACGCGCGACCGGTTCGATTGCAGCAAGCTCGATCAGTGGGAAATCGTCTTCTCGCACATGGACCGGCTGGGTATCATGCTGCATGTGATTACCCAGGAGACCGAGAACGACCAGTTGCTCGACGGCGGGCAGTTGGGCGTCCAGCGGAAACTATACTACCGGGAACTGGTTGCACGGTTTGGACATCACCCGGCGATCGTCTGGAACTTGGGTGAAGAAAACACGAACACCGACGCACAACGGGCCGCCTTCTCGCAGTTCATTCATGAGTTGGACCCCTACAAGCATCCGATCGTGGTTCACACGTATCCCGGCAAGTATGACGAGGTCTATTCTCCGCTTTTGGGCAATGAACACTTCCACGGCCCGTCGCTTCAAATGGGCGACATGAAGGCAACGCACGGCGAAACGCTCAAGTGGGTGAAGCGATCGGCCGATGCCGCTCGGCCGTGGTTTGTTTGCCTCGACGAGATCGGTCCGGCCGACGTGGGCGTGAAACCTGACGCCGACGATCCGGACCATGACGACGTGCGGCGCTACGGCTTATGGGGTAACCTGATGGCCGGCGGGGCGGGTTGCGAGTGGTACTTCGGCTACAAGTTCGCGCACAACGATCTCGGGTGCGAAGACTGGCGCAGTCGCCGACGGATGTGGGATCAGACGCGTCATGCGCTAGAGTTCTTCCACGCACATCTGCCTTTTGCGGAAATGCAACCGGCCGACGAATTGACCTCGCGGCCCGACGATTTCTGCCTGGCCAAGCCGGGTGAGGTTTACGCGATCTATCTGCCCGGCGGCAGCACGACCTTGCAACTTCCCGAGGGTCGATATGCGGTCAAGTGGTTCGACCCGCGTCAAGGCGGCCCGCTGCGGCAGGGCAGCGTGGCCCAACTCGTCGGCCCGGGGAAACTTTCGATCGGCAACCCGCCAAAGCAGATTGCGCGAGATCGGGTCGCGTTGGTGCGGAAGCCGTAAGCGACCGTCGGTCACTCGAAGTGGCTACGGTATCGGGCGTAGGCTTCGCAAGTTCGCTTCGGCCAGAAATCCTCGGGCCGGTAGCTGCCGGCGGCCATCGCGCGGACCAAATCGATCGACTTCTCGTAGCCGAGCAATTCGTCGACCATGTCTCGGGTGAGGTCGTGCTTGTTGCGGGCCTGATAAACACTTGCCCGGCAGAAGACCGGCTTGAAGCCGTGGTGCTGCACATGGTATGCGGCCCAGATGTCGTCCATTCGTCCCACGTGCGGCAGGACGAAATAGTACGGCAGTACGTCCGCCGACAGCAGCGTGTTCTGCGAATTGAAAGGGGCCCGCGTCGAGGACATCAGCGGAAACGGATCCGGTGCGAACGTACATTCGGGGCCGTGCTCCATGCGGCATATCGCATCGATGTCGGGATCACCGTTCCACAGATCGGCTTGGATATCAACGTGCACTTTTTGCACCGACGCGCTGCGGGTGCCGCGCTGACGCAGAAGCTGGATAGGGAAGCCGCGGTGCCAGAGATGCGGGTAGTTAGTCACCGACAGCGGATCGAAGCATTCCGCTTCCGGTTCGTAGACGGTCACATCCGCTTCGGCGCCCACCAGCAGGTCCTGTCCCCAGTTATCCATCGGGATGTTGTCATCGTCGACGGTCGCAATGATATCGGCCCCCATGTCCTTGGCCCACAGAAACCCGAAATTACGGCGTTTGATCGAGTTGAACCCGATCAGATCGGAAAGCCGTTTGTCGTATTTCTCCTGCTCGGCCGGCGAGACGTAGATCCCGTTGTCCAGATGGTAGTCGGGCGTGCGTTGATCGCCGATGACCACGAGCGTCCAACCTTCCATCCGGTCGAATCGCCGGACGGCCTCGCTCGGCTCGAAGATCGACGTGGTTACGATAACCTTCTGCAAATCCTTTTTGTTCATGTTAGTTCCGATCGAATTATGGATTCTCGTCGTCACACTGCACTTGCTCAACTTCTAACCGAGCCGCTTGGCGGTCCTGTTATACTCGGCACGGCCAAGAACTGAGGTTTTTGTAGGAGGCGACTCCAGTCGCCGATTTTCCGTAAAGTGAGCAGTCATCTAGACAAAGGGAAAATCGGCGACTGGAGTCGCCTCCTACAGAACACGCATGTTTCGCCCGTGTTGGGTATATCCGAATTGTTACGTATCACCGGTCGGTTGTGAACCGCCATGTCCCGGAGCCTATGGGCACCATGCTATTCATGGTCGCTTGCTTGAAGAACACACCGGCGATAGGACTATAATTAGATCGAACGTGCAACCGGGACACCAGTGTGGGTGGTGCCGAAAAAAATCCTTTCAGCGGCCCGACCCTTTTCTGCTGCCTCGTCGTAGTGTTGCCGTAATAATTCATTGTTGACTGTTTGCCACAGCCGGGTAGGTGCAGGGGCAACACGGCGGACCGGTTGCAGCGATTGCGCTTCCCGTAGGTCGCGGCCCGAAAAATTTGGCCGTTTGCGGCGGCTTCAATGCCGGCCTAAGGCTTGGGTACGACCTATATTACTTTGTTCGGATACGTAGCTGTTCGGACAAGTCCCTTCGACGACACGCGCCCGTTCGGGCGTTATGGCCGCGATTCCTTGCGGTCGTCCATTGGGAAGCACCTTAGATGAATTAGCAACAGGACAGAGTGGGCGGTTTCCGGCAGGTTTTCTGTCGCTGAGTTCTTTTCCTGAAACCGGCGCTCGCAACAACCAAACGAGGAGGCGTCGTCATGCGCCCTTCACGTCCGCGCCGTCAGCTCGGCCGTATCATGCGGCTGGAAACGGTCGAACCGAGACTCTATCTGTCTAATCTGCCGATTGCCGATTTCCGGCTCGATTATGTCGTGGAGGACCAACTCCACGATGAAGTTCAACTCACCCTGGCCGATGTCGACCAACTGACCGGCCTGGACGACGTACGAGACCAGTACGGGTTCGTCGGCGCCGGGCAAACGGTGGCCGTCATCGATTCGGGAATCGCCTATACGCACCGAGCGCTGGGCGGAGGTTTCGGACCGGGTTCTCGCGTGGTCGGCGGGTTCGACTTCAGCCGCGAACGGGACGCCAATCCATACGACGACGGGCCGTTCGGCTCGCACGGGACCCACGTAGCCGGCATTATCGGCGGCGATGCGCGATTGGCCTCGGGTGTCGCTCCTGGAGTTGACATGGTCGCGCTGCGCGTGTTTGACGACGCCGGGCGAGGGTATTTCTCGTGGGTGGAAGAGGCACTGCAATGGGTGCACGATAACCGAGACACGTTCGAGAACCCGATCACCACGGTGAACCTCTCGCTGGGG
>CAYYOX010000388.1:0-6896 GCA_964473065.1 uncultured Planctomycetaceae bacterium
TGCATTGACGTCATGCCGATAGGCCGTCGGACCGGGCTTCGATCTCGCGGCGCGGGACCAGCCGACCGCGACCGGCGCCGGGGCACTCTTCGCACGTTTCTTCCCAAGTCTCGGGCGAGCGAAGGTTGGATTGCCAAAACGGCCACGTTCGACACTGGCGCGGGCGGACTTTATAGACGTCACAGCTCCGGTTTTCGCGGTCAAAGAAAACGCAATCTCCGTTGGGAAACTCAACCAGACTACGCCGGATGCCAACCTTACGGGTGTATTTCTCTTCGAACGCGTTGACATCGACCCCAACCGCCGCAGCCAAGGCCTCGATTTCCGCCTTATTAACCCAAACATACCCCGGCGCCCCCGAGCAGCAACCGCCGCAGCCGGCACATCGGAATCGAAGGCCCTCGAAATACCAGGTTTGTTTGGCCATGATTGTGGTCGAGCGGGATCTATGTCGGCGGGGAGTTACTCTCTTACTCGTCCATGATACACCGAATCAACCACACCCGCAATCGACCGCCGGAGACGCAACCAGTTTGCTGCAATCATCCAGAGCCGAGCCGTTCTTTTCCAAGATGGCCCGAATATGCTCGCCGTCCTGGCCCGCGGGAAACTCAAATGTGTCGTCCGGCTCGCAGGACCATTCGATTTCCGATTCATCATCAGCGTCTTCCTCCGTTTCCGAAGACCCCCAAACGGCCCTCTCCCAGACCAGATCCTCGTCATCAGGCACGACAAGATGCTCAAACGCCTCGAGCAACGGCCCCAGGGCATTATCTTCCTCGGCCAGCGGATCGCGATGATAAACCACGTCCGGCGGCACGTGCTTGAGCAATTCGTCCACAGACATATTACTTGTCCTCTTCGGGATGTGGAGCGATGCGCCAAACGGATCTGATTGCTGCTGCTGATATGTGCGGGCAGCCATCGATATCTGACAAGCATTTCAGTCAGCCCCGAGTCTGGCCTGACGGGTCAGAGTTGTCAAGCATCGGCCGCAACGGCAGCCCGAAGAGGCTTCCAGCGCCAGGCATGCCCGCGGGGTTCCTATTCACCGTAGATTCGGATGCTTTTAAGATGCAGATACTCGGCCGTGTCCTGCTGTAAGCCGATCTTTATATAGCGGGTCGTCTGGCCGGTGGGGATTCCTTGACGACGGACCAACTTGACGTGATACACGGGCTTCGCATCAGTTGCCTTCCAGACTTGCTTCCAGGTCTTCTTGTCGCGCGATATCCATACGGTTAATGATCGTGCGCGGGCATTGTAGAACCCGCCGTCTTCGCGATTGATGATTTCGACCCCCTTGACGCCGGCCTCGCGGCCAAGGTCGATCACAATCGACGGATTCAATTCCTGATCCGTATGGAAGGCAAACCCCTTCTCATAGGCCTCGCCATTGAGGAGGGATTTCTCGTCAGTGCTCCACTCGGCCACGCGGGAACTCATTTCGTAGGTCGCGTCTCGGCTGAGCCAGCGGCCATAATGACCCGACTCGAAGGGCGACGGGGCGCGTCTCAGTTTGGCCATTTCCACCACCGGAGTATCCATCTCCAACCGGATGATCGTATCGACATCGTTCTGGTCAGCCTTCTTCATCCGCACGGCGATCCGGTCGGCATCCTGCTCGAATTCGACGTCGCCGCCCGTTAAGGCCGTGGCTTGGAGTACCTTTTGATCGAGTGGAGGAAGCGTCAATTCCTCGTCGCCACCCCAGTTCAGCACGTGAAGGTAGACCAGTTTGCCTTTGTGAACGCTTCCTCCCCATCGGTCCGGATAAAACGGTCCCGGACGCGTTTCGTAAATGCTCTGGCCATAACGGCTGGTCCATTTGCCAAGATCCACGAGCAACGCTTCGGCCGCTTCGTCCAGCGTCCCGTCCGCCCTCAAGGGCACGTTCAGCAGCAAGCAGCCGTTTTTCGTGACGATATCGACGAATTTCCGTACGAGGCTGTTGATGTCGGTATAGCCCGCTCCGCGAATATAGAACCAGGGGCCGATCGAGTCGTCCGTTTGCCAGGGGTCCTCCCTTAAATCGTTTGCCAGCGTGCGTTCCATATCCAGCGATGTGGCGCCCTCGACGTACAGCCCGTGGCTGTGTTTGCCAAAATGATGATCGATGTCCTTGGTGAACATCACCGAATCGAGCTTGCCGTGCCTCTGGATACTCTGGTTGTAGTAATGGGCAATCACCTCCATGCCGGTCTTAAACTGGTCCTCGCCGCGGAAGGGGATCGCGCCATCGAAATACATCACGTCCGGCGCATAGCGATCGATGAGGTCTTTCGTTCGAGCGGCCCACTTTTCTCGGACATGTCGCGGCGGATTCAGCGGCGCCATCACGTTCGAGTCGTCGTGTTTGCCCAGATACAGTTCGCGAAACTCCGGATCGTTCCCGTCGTAGGGCACGCCCGCCAACGGACCGGTTGTGTCCGCTCCCTTATTCGTGTTGAACCAGCTATAGGTCCTGGCAAAGTGCGTGGTCACGCCGAATCGAAGCCCATGTTTCAGGGTCGCTTTGCGCCACATGCCGATCAAGTCCTTCTTGGGGCCCATCTTCGCGGCATTGAAGCGGTGGTGCTTGGAATCCCAAAGGTCGAAATTGTCGTGATGAACGGCAACCGGCGAGACGTACTTCGCACCAGCCTCTTTGAAAAGCTTCACCAGCCGGTCGGGATCGAACCGCTCGGCCTTCCACAGCCGGATAAGGTCCTTGTATCCGAACTCCGAAGGATGCCCAAACGTTTTCACATGGAAATTGTAGGCCGGATGCCCCTGGATATACATGTGTCGTGCATACCAATCATCCGCGGCCGCCACGGCGGAAGGCCCCCAATGCGTATAGATCCCCAGTTTCGCATCCCGAAACCACTCCGGGCATTTGTATTGCTTAAGCGATTCCGCAGTAGGTTGGAACGACTCTTGTCCCGCAGCATATCCACTCCAATAAACCAATGCCACAAACATCAGGCTTGATAACGACAGTTTGATGGAATACATGCTTTTCATTTCTTGGTGCTCTCGTAACGCTTCGTAGGTTGTCCGGGATCGTAGTGCCCCGATTATAACGCGCTCCTCGCACCAACGCAAAGCGATTGCCAGGAATCCCCTCAGAGGCAAAGGGGCCACGCCACTTAGCGCGACGGAAGACCAAAGAAGAAAAAGTATCCTGCCCGTTTTTCGTCCCCGGCCGGCACGATCATAGATACTAAAATGATCAACTTCCGTCCCATCGTCCACACCTCCTTGGAATGCTCAGAGTGACCTTCCCCATGGCTCGTGGACACCGAGTTAAGGTGTTAAACTACGAGATTCCATGAGGAGGAAACTATGACGAGAAAGCGTCAGATTTACACGAGGGAGTTCAAGATCGAGGCCGTTCGGCTTGTGACCGAGGAGGGTTACAGCATTCGCGAGGCGGCTGAGAGCTTGGGAGTCTCAGACAACGCAAACTGCATCGATGAAAACAGGATTTATATCGTTCAGCGGCCAAATATCTCGGAATGGTTCTGAGACCCGTGAACGGTTACGAAAAACGGTTTGGAATGATTCCAGACCGTTTATCTTCTGCGCCGCCTGAAACCCAGCAGCAGGCAGACGCCGATGACGGCCAGGACCATGGAGGTCGGCTCGGGAATGAGAACCAGACTGGCTTCGCCTATGATGATGTTGCCGTCGTAATTCTCGGCATGAATCCAGGGTGAGAAGTAAGTACCAACGGCCGGGTCACCTGGCAGGATATCGAAATCCATTTGATAGATCCCCCATTGATCATTGTCTTCAGCGGTAAGCTCAACCCAGCCGGTCCCGGTCAACAAGTCGTAAACCTCCCCCTGGGGATCCGCCCATGGATCGGCCAGATTGTTGGTCCACCACAGCTCGGATAGAATCCAGTTGCCAGCACCAATCAAGCCTTCGCCCGCGATGGAAACGGTGTACCTGTATTGGCCTGGCTCGATGGGACCGTCATACCTCGTAATCAGCCCACCCCATCCGCCATCGACGTTCCAATTGGGGAACTTCACCCCAACCGTGCCGCCGGAGCCGTCGCCGATATCCGAGACATTCATCAGTACCGGCGTGGGAGCATAGCCATAGTAGTCCGAATATTGCCAGCCGGTGGGTGCCGCAGGGTCGGTGTCGCCCGGGATGGGGACCAGAGCGGCGTCGGCTTCGAAATCGCCGTTGGTGTAGACGTCGGCAAACTCCGCGTGAGCCCCGCCCGCTAGCAGGCCAACGGCCAGGAACATCAGAATCCACGTGCATTTGTTCAACATGGCAGCACCTCCAAAAATGAGTTTCAAGTGTGGGTCTAAATCAAAGCTATCATAACGAAGGCAGAACATCTCCGCCTGTAAAAGTATTGGAAAGTCGACTTCGATAACAAAGCCAAATCAAAGAACGCACGCAAAGAGATCTGCTACCGTTTAGGGCTGCCAAATCGACTCACGTGCTGCGCTGCCTCGAAGTTTGGTCCCGAGGTTGACGAATAAGATGGCACTGAATATACCAGAATCCCTCTTTTTGTCAACGCCCCCCAGCCATATTCTGGGATTTTTGGGAAAATTCCCCCCAGACGCTCCCGCCATTGCGGTGCGCAAGCAAAGCACCCCCCCTTAAGGTATTGTTTTCTTGATTTTCGCCGGCTGGAGGCCTCAGAGGGTTGACAAAACCAGCTAAAGTGGCATAATGTACTCCTTGATCTGGCATGTGTTTTTCACGGCAGGCGTTTGAGCGCCTGTCGATCCCCGTCATCCCAGCATTCTTTTTGCGAGGCAGCGCGGGCTTGGGCGCGAATAAGCGGTTGCCCTGACCGGTCGTGGCTCTTCTTAGCCGCGCTGCCGTTCTTCCGTCGGCCCAAGAGGTTTCAGCCCTCGTTCGCCCGGCCTCCGTCCCCTGAACAAGTTTCCCGTCAATTTCTATAGAAGGAGTTTAGCACGATGAAGTCGAAGATCACGGCGGCAACGGCTCGGTGTTTATCAATCCTGGTAGCGATGGCCTTAGCCTTGGGGGTCGTCTCCGAGGTCCCGGCAGATGTCGTGGAACTAAACGGGACGACCTCCAACATCTGGCACAGCGGCAATCCGCTGGCCAAGACCGCAGAGGTGATCCTTGCCTCGGGGGCCGATGTGATCGGCTTGCAGGAACACGGCGGCAGCGCGGCCGCGCTGGCCGCCGATCTAGGTTTTTACTACCACGAGATCGACAGCGGAGACAACGCGATTCTCAGCCGGTATCCGATCACCACAACGTTCGGCTACGGCGCCGGAATCGCGCTGCCGGGTGGCGGCGAGGCGTACGTCTTCGACGTGCACCTGACGGCCTACCCGTACCAGCCGTATGATATCCGCGACGGGTTGGTCAGCACCGAGGAAGGGGCCATTGCCGGCGCGGAGGCGGCTCGCGCGTGGGTTCAGAGTCCGCTGGCGGATCTCGGGCCCTATCTGGCCGCCGGTGCGCCGGTCTTCTTCACCGGCGATTTCAACGAGCCTTCCCACCTGGACTGGACCCAAGAGGCGGCCGATGCCGGATTGCATCCCTTCAAGGTGAACTGGCCCACTTCCAACGCCATCTACGACGCCGGGCTGTTCGACTCCTTCCGCGAGTTCCGTCCGGACGAGGTGGCCGACCCGGCCTACACCTGGTCACCCGGTGCGCCGTTCCCGAACGTCGACCCCAACGACGTGCATGACCGGATCGACATGGTCTATTACGGCGGTCCGGGCGTGGTCGTGACCGACTCGCAGGTGGTGGGCGAACTGGCCGCCAACGCCGACATCGTGGTCGCCAACTACCCCTCCGACCATCGCGCGGTGGTCTCGACCTTCAACGTGCCGCAGTGGAACGCGGTGGACCTGTTCGAGTTCGGCTTCGGCACGAACCTGATTTCCAATCCGGATGCCGAAGCCAATCCGCCGGGCGTACCGTATGGGGAAGATTTGGGCGTTTTCGCCTGGATCGACACGTCCGGCTTCATCACCGCCCAGCAGTATAACGGTTGGGCAGTGGACGACCCGAGCACCGGCGGCGTGTATCCCGGGCCGGAATTCGGCGACCTCTACTTCTATGGGGGAGCAGGCCTCGGCGCAACCACTGAGCAGATCAGCCAGCGGATCGACGTAACGGACGGAGCAGGCCCAATCGACGCGGGAACGTCGGATTACGACCTGTCGGGTTGGTTCGGCGGATGGGCTGATCAGGATGATCGAGCCAGTCTGATTGCGCGGTTCCTCAACGCGTCGGACGTGGAACTGGGCAGTGTGACGCTAGGAGACTTTTTTGCGGCCGATCGCGGCAATGTCTCCAGTCTGCTGTTCGATGAGATGGTCGGAGACGTGCCGGTAGGCACGCGTACCATCGAGGTGGTCTTGCAGTTCGACGGAACGTATGGTTCCGGCGACGGCTCTGCCGACAACCTGGCGCTGATTCTGATCTCCGGCGAACTGATCTGGGACGGCGCCGGCAATGCCAATTGGGGCGAGTTTTACGCTTCTCCGCCCGATCCGCCCAACTCGCACTGGCGCGACGAAGGCGGCAACCCGGTGACCTACTACCCCGACGCCGGCACTCCGGCGGTCGTCAATGCGAACACCGTCACGGTCGAGGCGAACCATGAGGCTTATAGTCTCTCGGTGGGCAGCGAGGCCACTGTGGCGATCGCCGACGGCATGCGGCTGACGCTCACCAAGAACGTCGACGCAGCCGGCTCGCTGACGATCGGACATAACGCCGCGTTGGTTGCCGAAGGCGGCGCTGTAGGAAACTTGAATCTGGGAGGAACATCGGCGGTCGATGTCAGCAGCAGCTTGGAAGTGACCGTGCTGAGCGACGAAGGTGTGGCTGCTACGCTGGTCAAGCAGGGTGCTGGAACGGTCAGCCTCAACAACGCCACCGGCGCC
>CAYYOX010000389.1:0-6890 GCA_964473065.1 uncultured Planctomycetaceae bacterium
CATTATCGTATCGTTACTTCCAACTATTTTTGAAATCTTTAACCGGACAGTAGTGGTAACTGGCCATGTTTACGGCAACCTCAAGGTTCTATCGTCTGCTGGGACTGAGAAGGGTAATTCAATGTGGAATTGTGAGTGCTTACGATGCGGGGGAGTCAAATCGTATAGACTAGGCAATCTTCGTTCTGGCGCATCCAAGCAATGTTTGGAGTGCGCTAAACATGACAGAGCCAATCGGTGGTTCTCTGGCGTTAGGGCTTATTATATTTGGACAAGGCATAAAGGTTTATCGACTTGGTGCAGGCGTTGGGCTAAGTATGAGAAGTTTTTGGAAGACATGGGACACCCACCAGACGACAAGCCTTTCTTGGTGCGGCGATATCAGAAGCGATCTTTTTGCAAGTCCAACTGCTACTGGAACAGTTATATTAGGCACGGGATCGCAGTCAACATTGATGGAGATTTGCGATCCATTCAAGAATGGGCTGCGTTCTTGTGTGTGAGCCGGGCAGGCATTTATGAAAGGATACGTCGCAAGGGGGAGTCAGCAAGAGTTGCTGTGCTACACTTCTTGAAACTTTACTCGCCAATCGTAAAACACCGAGGGAAAAACCTGCCTCTTTATGAGTGGGCAAGAAGTCTCGGTGTGAAAAGCAACAAAATCAAGCTGCTAATGGATTCAGGAATGAGTGCAAAGGAGGCAGTGGTCTCTTTGACGAGGTTGCGCAAATGAATAAACGCATAGCCGTCCAGTGATTGATGTCCATTGACTGTTGGTGAGGTCGCCGTGAAGCGCCATTGGATTGAATACACGGAGAACTGATCTCGCAGCCCATTGACCTACTGGGTCCGCATCGAATCGTCATCCGATCCGACCGAGACGATGCCTCCCGCCCCAGTATCCATTCCCGGAAAAGGGTATCCGGTCTATTATGTCGAAGTGGACGGGTTCACTTTTCAATTCGCTTCGTTGGATGAGGTGCAGGTGTGCATTGACGTGCTTGGCAAGAAGCTACTGCCGAACACGCTGAAACTGGCCCAGGACCGAGGTGGTGATCCCGACGAACACTGGCTGCGGAAGATGCCCGAGCACACGAGACCGTGGCGATACCGGGAGAAGGCGGTGAAGTATTTGGAGAAGGCATCGGCGGCGTTCAAGAAGCAGGTTGGTGACAAATGAACAAAGCCTTCGTTCGGGAACCTGACAACACAGCCGACTATTGCCCTCGTTGCGGCTCGAAGGGCGAGCCGGTCGGAGGTGAAACGCTAGAGTCCTACTTGACCGACGAGCAGAGGCGAATGGTTACCGAACCGGCCAACTTCTGCCCGTCGTCGAAGTGTCAGGTCGTCTACTTCGACAGCTTTGAGCGAACGGTCATTACTACGGACATCGAACGTCCGATATACCCGAAGGACATCACTGCCCCGGTCTGTGCCTGCTTCGGTCTGACCAGAGAGGACATTCAGCGGGAGGTGCAAGAGGGAGTAAAGACCCGTGTCAAGACGATCATCGAGAAGGCCAAATCCCCGGATGCCTGTTGCCGCAGGATGGCCGCCAACGGACAGCCCTGTGTCGCCTACGTGCAGAAATACTATTTGCAGTGCCTCAATGGCAGGGAATAGCGGCCAAAGGTTGGTTTGCATCCACGGTCACATCGGCTCCCCTATGGTAGGCGTGAATCGGCACCCCGGTCAGCCCAACGGCGTACAGGAGCGGAATTAACTCGTGGCGGATGGAACTTTCCCTTGGCGTGAATCGTCATAATGTGTGTCCGGCACGCTGTCGGGACAGTTGCGGGATTGGAAGGTATGCTTGCGTGCGTGGTTCCAGCGTCAGGCCCGACCACGACGGAGTCCGCGTTGCTTCCTCCTTCCGTCGCCTTTACGTGGGCATTTGCCGTCTAAACAACCGGGGAACGATCGAATGAATATAGGCCGTTTTTGCGTGTCGCTTCTGTTTCTATTCGTACCGGCCGGATGGCTCTTTGCCGACGTGGATCTGGTGACCATTCCCCGCCGGGAAGGCACGCAGTTGACCATCTACAACTCCGAAGACATCACCATGGTCCGCGAGCACCGGTTGTTGACGGTCAAACAGGGCGTGAATCGGATCCAGTTTACCTGGGCAAACACGCTGATCGATCCGACGAGCATCGACTTCCGCATCCTCGATCACCAGGACAAAGTGGACCTGATCGACACCACTTTCCCCTCGGGCCGCAACGACGCCCTGCAGTGGAACCTCCGCAGCCGGATGGCAGGCAAGATCCCCGTGGAAATCCGCTACTTCACCAGCGGGATCACCTGGACGGCCGACTACATGGGCATCGCCAACCAAGACGAGACGAAACTGAATCTGACCGGCTACGTTCGGGTGACGAACAACTCGGGCGAGTTGTACGACAACGCTCAAACGCGATTGGTGGTGGGTACCATCAATCTAGTGGAAAAGATCGCCGACCTGGCCACGCGACCCGCGCCGGGCGGGCCGGAGGTCGAGACACGCAAGGTGCGGCGAAATGCCCTGGGTCGCGCGCTGGCGAAGAAGTCGCAACTTTACAACCGCTTACGGAGCGAAGCCCGGCTGGTTGACGGTTTGGTGGTGGAAAAGACCAAGGACGTCAAGAAGCAGGGCCTTTCGGAATACTTCCTGTTTACGATCGAGGGCCGAGAGGACATCAAGGACAAAGAGCCCAAGCGGCTGATGTCGATGAAGGTGGTCGAGGTGCCCTTGGAGTGTCTCTACAAACTGACCGATCGCGACGGCGGTACGCAGTTCGCCAAGTATTACCGCTTCAAGAACCTCAAGCTGACCGACGAGCAGGGCAAGGAGAAGGACCTGTCTGCGATGGAGAACCTCGGCGAGTCGCCGCTTCCCGACGGCACGGTGCGGCTGTTTTCCCAATACGAGAACCGGGACCTGGCGTACGTGGGAGGCACGAAGGTCAAGTACGTACCCATCGGCGACCGGGTGGAGGTGAACGTCGGCCCGGACAGCGACATTACCATCGCCCGGAGACTGAAGGACCAGCAGATCGCCAACGTGGTGGCCCGGCAGTACGAGCGGCGTCTGGACGACGAGTTCATCTGGCACTACGACCTGGTGGACTTTGACGAGACGTTCACGTTCGCGGCGGAGATAGTCTCGGGCAAGCCGGTTGACACGAAAGTGGAGATCGAGCGGAAGTTCGACGAAAACGTGGTCCTGTGGTCGAAGGAAAAGCCGCCGGGGGATTGGAACTCGAACGAGGCCGGAGCCTACGTCGACCTGCACAACGTACCGGGCCGCGTCGAGTTGGTCGACCAGAACCACGTCAAGTATTTTTTGGACCTGAAGCCCGGCGAGAAGAAGTTCGTCACCTATAGCGTGACTTACAAACGCCGCAAGGTTGGCCCGGAACTGAACACACAGAAGATCCGTCGACCGCTGTAGGTCGGCTTTTCACTACACAAACCATTCCAAGACACGACAAGACGAACAGGAGTCCACCCATGCGAATAGCGAGCATTTCTGCAGCATTGCTACTGTGCCTGACGGCCGAAAGCTTTGCCGACGTGGATCTGGTGACCATTCCCCGCCGGGAAGGCACGCAGTTGACCATCTACAACTCCGAAGACATCACCATGGTCCGCGAACACCGCCTGTTGACAGTCAAGCAGGGGGTCAACCGGATCCAGTTCTCCTGGGCCAACACGCTGATCGACCCGACGAGCATCGACTTCCGCATTTTGGACCACCAAGACAAAGTGGACCTGATCGACACGACTTTCCCCTCGGGCCGCAACGACGCCCTGCAGTGGAACCTCCGCAGCCAGATGGCGGGCAAGATCCCCGTGGAAATCCGCTACTTCACCAGCGGGATCACCTGGGCGGCCGACTACGTGGGCATCGCCAACCAAGACGAGACCAAGCTGAGGCTGACCGGCTACGTTCGCGTATCGAACAACTCGGGCGAGTTGTACGACAACGCCCAGACCCGGCTGGTGGTGGGTACGATCAACCTGGTAGAGAAGATCGCCGACCTGGCCACGCGGCCTCCGCCGGGCGACGACTCCGAGCCTAAACCGGCGGCGGAACCGGCCGCCCCGGCGCGACAGGAACTCGAGTTGGCGGTGCGGGGCGCGGTGGAACTGGCTGAGGGAAGAGCCAAAGGAGAGAAAGCCAAGGAAGTCATCAAACAGGGCCTTTCGGAATACTTCCTGTTCAGTATCGAGGGCCGCGAGGACATCAAGGACAAAGAGCCCAAGCGTTTGGTGTGTCTGGAGGTGGCCGAGGTGCCGTTGGAGTGTCTTTATAAGTTGACCGACCGTGACGGCGGCAAGCAGTTCGCCAAGTTCTACCGCTTCAAGAACCTCAAACTCACCGATGAGGCGGGCAAGGAAAAAGATCTGCCGGGCATGGAGAACCTGGGCCTCTCGCCCTTGCCCGACGGCATGGTCCGGCTGTTCTCCGAATATCGAAACAAGGACCTGGCCTACGTCGGCGGCACCGCGACCAAATATGTGCCCATCGGCGACCGGGTGGAGGTGAACGTCGGCCCGGACAGCGATATCACCATCGCGAGGCGGCTGAAGGATCAGAAGATCGCCAATGTCGTTGCCCGGCAGTATAAGCGGCGGCTGGACAATGAGTTCGTGTTGTACTACGACCTCGTGGACTACGACGAGACATTCGTCTTCGAGGAGGAAATTGTCTCCGGCAAGCCGGTGGACGTAAAGGTGGAACTCGAACGCCGCTTCGACGCCAAAGTCGTGCTCTGGTCGGAGGAACAGCCGCCTGCAGATTGGAATTCCAACGAAGCAGGGGCCTACGTCGACCTGCACAACGTACCGGGCCGGGTGGAACTGGTGGACCAGAACCACGTGAAGTACTTCCTAGACCTGAAGCCCGGCGAGAAGACGTTCGTCACCTACAGCGTGACCTACAAACGCCGCAAGATGCCGCCCGAACTGAACCCGAAAAAGAAACGCGAACCCCTATAACAGTTCGCAGCCATAGCAAGAGATCCCAACCACATCCTTATCTAGCCTAGAGGAACGTAACCATGAAAACCGCCCTACAAATCACACTGATCGCCGCTCTGTCGGTAATCACGGCCGCAACGGCCGAAGCCCGCATCAAGTTGACCACGCTGCCCGAACGGGAGAGCGTGCGGATCGACATCCGCAACGGCCGCTTCACCCTGGTCGAGGAGGAGCGGACGGTCAATCTCCAGGCGGGCCGCAACCAGGTCGACTTCTCCTGGGCCAACATCAGCATCGACAAGGACTCGATCGTGTTCCGCGTGATCAAGTCCGACGGCGAGGTAAATGTGTTGAACACCAACTATCCGCCCAACGAGAACGCCCTTTACTGGGCCGTCTCCGCAGCCAAGGCGGGCCCGGCCGTGATTCGCATCTCCTACCTGATCGGCAACATGGCCGCAGGACCCAGCTACCAGGGCATCGTCGAGAACGACGAGAAATCGATGTTGCTGCAGGTCTACATGACGGTGACCAACACGTCGGGCGAAGGTTTTGGGCAATGTACGGTACAGCCGGGCGTGGGCAAGACTACCGTTCGCTACTTCAACAACGGTGAGCGGAAGCGGATGCTGGCCGCCAAGTTCGCCCAGGTGCCCATCGAGAAACGCTATGTCTTCGACGCCCAGATCGATCAGAAGCGCACGCGGATGTACTACCGACTGATCAACGACGTCGAGAACCAGATGGGCCAGTTCCCCTTGCCCCACGGCAAGATGCGGCTGTTCATCAAAGAGCCAAGTTCCGACGGGGACGAGGTTCGCAGCCAGGCCTTCCTGGGTGAGGACTGGGCCAAATACACGCCCCTGTTCGCGCCCGTAGACCTCTACGTGGGCGTGGCCCAGGACGTGAAGGTCGAGCGGTTTACCATGCAGCCGGAAGGCGCCCCCAAAAAGGCCTTCGACGAGTTGACTTGTCCCCGCTTCACCCTGGACGGGAAAGAGAGCGTTACCCAGCCCAAGTTCCGCCATCTCCGCAACCGCTTCCGCTACCGCCTGCAAAATTTCAAGACCGAAAACGGCGAACCGATAACTGTCCCCTTGGTCATCAACGAACACGTGGACGGCCAGTGGATCATCGAGAAAGTGGAACTGAAGGAATTGACCGGCGAGCGGAACGAACAGACTGAAGAGACGATTCCCCACGAGGAATTCTTCACCGAGAAGCGGGTCGACACGGGCAACGTCGAATTCGAGGTCAAGCTCCCGCCCACATCCACGGACACGAAGTACGACCTCTACGTCACCATCCTGAGGAAGAATCGTCGCTACGAATAGCCGAGACGATCGTAGGTGTTCTTTGCCTTTGCGACACGTAGCCACAGAAGCCCCAGGAGCATCCTCGACGGTCGCGGGCACCTACTAGGTGTTTCGATCACCATCGACATCAGAACGCTTCTTGAGGCCGCTGAGGGCTTTCTTGTGATGAACGCGTCGTACTTGGGTACAGTTGATCTGGATGGTGCGACAGTTGGGTGTGAGCACCGTCCTGCTTTATCTACCGGCTGCCTAACGGGAAGTCTTGTTCAACGCCGGTGCGATTCAGTCAGATCGATCTTCTTCGTAGTTCAGTCGAATTTATGCACCCACTCGTGGCCATTCGCACAATGAAAAAGTTCTGTCCTTACAAAATCCCCCGGTTGTCCACACTCTGGGCAGGCGGGATGTTCGTTCTGCGAATCCAACAAGCTCTTAGCGCTACCGATAACTATAGCCAAGTTTACCCAGTTTGCCCCGTGACGCAAGAGGGGGCCGAGAAGCCGGTGGCTATACCTGTCCTTACCAGAAGCTCCATCGGGCGTCATGTCAGCCGAGTGGAGATAGGCGTCCAAAACGGACCGGGGGCGGGGGGAAATCGGCGCTGAAAAT
>CAYYOX010000390.1:0-6887 GCA_964473065.1 uncultured Planctomycetaceae bacterium
GGCCACCACCGATAACATCTGCGGATCGCCTAGCAGGGCCGTCACGTCGTTGACCACTTCGGCGCCGGCGGCAATCGCTTCCCGGGCAACCGCGGCCTTGGACGTGTCGATCGACACCGCCGCCGAGGTCTGCTCGCACAGCGCGGCGACCACCGGCATCACACGGCGGAGTTCCTCGTCGGCGTCGACCGACTGCGATCCGGGGCGGGTGCTCTCACCGCCGATGTCCAACAGATCGGCCCCCTCGGCCGCCAATCGCAAACCCTGCTCGACGGCCGCTTTCGGATCGAAATACGCTCCCCCGTCGGAAAAGCTATCCGGCGTGACGTTAACAATCCCCATCAGCCGCGGGATCGTACCCGCGCTAAGCGTCTTGGTACGCAATCGCCAATGGTCAACGGGCGTAAGGTCAGTCAAGTTCATTCTCGATAGTCTAGCGTACGGCTCACAAAGAACACAAGGCCCACGCGAATCAGTAGGCAGTAGTCAGTAAGCAGCAGGCAGTAAAGAGGTCTCACGCAAAGGCGCCAAGACGCAAAGAAGAGGTGGAGAAAGCGTCGCTGTCTTCCTTCCTTTGCGTCTTGGCGCCTTTGCGTGAGACCATTTGTGTTCCTGTCCTTGTCATGAATTCCGCGTGGGTCTTCGTTCCTCGACCCACCCTACGGGCTTGCATGTTTATGCCCGGGATGCGATAATCGGATCTACACTGACACATCACCTCGAACCGCAAAGGGAAACTATTATGACGCGGCACATCTTGTATCTTTCGGCTTTGGCAGTCCTTTTGGGTCTCACTCAAACGGCCTTGACGGCCGAGCCGGAGAATCTGGCGCCCAAGGCGACCGCCACAAGTCCCGACGGGCTGGTCGCCGACGGAGCGTCCAGCGGTCCGCAGGCGGCCATCGACGGCAATCCGGAAACCTATTGGGACGAGACTGACAACCAACCGGAGTATCGTTTGAAACTCGATTTCCCCTCGCCTACCGACGTTGCCGCGCTGCGAATCCTCGGATACTTGCACCACAACTTCGCTCCAAAGGATTTCGAGATCCTCTGCGACGGTCAGGTTGTCAAGAAGGTCGAAGCGGCCGCCTACCGTGACAACTGGCTGTTGATCAAGCTGCCGAAGACGACCTGTCGTTCGCTGGAATTGAAAATCACCGGCTCCCACGGCTCGTCGCCGGCGATCCGCGAACTGGAAATCTTCGCCACGACCGAGGGCTTGCCGGTGCGGGCCATCGAATCGCCTTCGCCGAAAGGACCCGGCTACCAATGGCAACGGACCGACGACTCGCTGGCGCTGTTCAACGACGGCAAGGTCGTCTGGCGATCCGATCACCAAGCGGGCTTGGGCAAACCGTGCTTGCATCCGGTGGGACTGGTCGACGGAACGCCGTTGACCTGGTTTCGGCCGGCCGACCATCCCTGGCATCGGGGCGTCTGGCTGACTTGGAAATACATCAACGGGCTTTGCTATTGGGAGGAAGGGGCCGACGGACTTTCGCCGGGGCGTACCGATGTGCTTCGGGTCAAAGCGGCCGCTCGCGAGGATGCTTCGGCACGGATCGAGTTGGACGTCAGCTTCCATCCGCCCGAGCAACCGCCCGTGATGATCGAGCAGCGCATCATCAACTTCAGTCGGCCCGAGTCGGACGGCACGTATCGCATCGATTGGCAAAGCACGTTCGTAGCGTTGGACGATCTCGTGCTCGAGCGCACCCCGATCCTCGGCGAACCCGACGGCGTGGCCCATGGCGGGTATGCCGGTTTTTCGATCCGCATGGCGGCCGAAACGCGCGGATGGAACGTACAGACCAGCGAGGGTGCCACCGACCAGGACGCACACGGCAAGCCGGCCCGATGGCTGGCCGCGGGCGGCAAGACGCCCGACGGCAAGCCGGCCGGAATCGCCATCTTCGATCATCCGCAGAACGCAAGGCATCCCTCGCCCTGGTTCGTCGCGAAGGACATGCCCTACTACAGCCCGGCCGTCGTATTCAACGAACCGTTGAAGCTCGCGGCCGGCGAGAGCCTCACGCTGCGGTATCGCGTGCTGATATACACGGGCCAACGCAACAAAGCGGCCCTGGACAAGGAGTGGGACGAATTCCGCGATTCCGACTGAAAAGCCGGATGCCAAAGGAGCAGAAAGTCCTCAAAATAGCTCCCGTTGACAAGAGTTGCAATCCTCAAGTCTTCCGACAAGAATAGAACGTAGACTTGATAACGCTAACCCTTGACCGCTAACCACAACTGCCCCATGGCCACCGAGCTCAAACCGCCGCCGCCCTTGCTTTGGCGATCCTGGCCCGTTCGGGAGAACGGATGGCGATCGGTGCTGCTGATCGCGGGCCTTCTGACGGCCGCGCTGGTCGTGCGTATGGCCACCTCTCAGACGTATCTGGCCATCGCGGCGTTGGCCGTGCTTCTGATCGCGCTTTGGCGATATTTCGTACCGGTCACTTTCGAGCTCAGCAGCGACGGCGTGACGCAATCGGTGCTGGGCCGCAAGCGTCGCATCCCCTGGCGAGCGATCGCCCGCCACGAAACGGCCGACGCCGGCGTCCTGCTGCTGGGCGAGGAAGACCCGTCCCTGATGGCGCCCCTGCGAGGACTCTACGTCCCCTGGGGCTCGCATCGCGACGAGGTCCTGCGGCACATGAGTTACTACCTAGGCAAAACGGTCCGCTGGTAGTTTGTTGCACCGGCTCGCCGCGTCTGATCACGGCCAATTACTGTGATCGAGGGTGAACAGCAGCGGGTTGGCGATGTCTTCGGAATCCGTGCCGCCGTAGGTCGCGCGTGCCTTTGCGTCGTCGTCTGTGTTGTTGAGTCCTGTGACCCAGATTTCGTAGATCGCGCTCGACATCTTGAGCCAGTCGTCATCTGCTTCGAGCAGGTCGTTTCCGGAAGAATCATCCAGCTCGATCTTCTCGTTGCCGCCGGCATAGTTCTCGAAATGCGCTTCCGCGACGTCGAAGCCCTCGGCGTTGTTGTAGTACGATCCGCTGATCCACATTCGCGCCCAAAGGGAATCCCCTTTCCCGTAGAACGTATCGTTGCCGGTCGTTCCGTCCAAATAGGCCAGGTCGTTACCCACGTTAGGGAAAGCATGGACCGCGTCGAAGTACTTGGCCCGATTGTACCATCCGGTATCCCACAAGGCGCCTTCAATACTATTTGCGTAGAACTCATCGTCGCCGGTCGACCCATAATGCCTAGCCTCGTCATAACCGCCATTTTCAGCATACATGTGCACGGCTGCGAAGTACTTCGCTTCGGTGACGCGTCCGTTGCTGTAGGTCATTTTGCCCCAGTTGGGAGCGGTAAACCCGTTATCGTTGCCGCTCGAATCGTAGAACTTGGCCACGTCGGTTCCGCCGGCAACTGCCTCGGCGTCGACGTCCTCGAAGTACTCAACTGCGTACTGGTATACGCCACTAGTGAGGATACCTCCGGTCGCTCCGTAGACGAAAAGATCGGCGGCCGAAGAGCCTTCCACGAGCGCGTAGTCGCTGCCGCCGGCGGTTGCATGGCCCGTAATATTCTCGAAGAATTTTGCCCGGTTGTAATAGGCGTTCCCCGACTTCGGGAGCATAGCGCCGTGCTGGTTGCTCCCGTCGGCCGTGGCAAAGAACTCATCGTCGGCGGCCGAGTCGTAGAGGTCCGCCGTGTCGTCGCCACCCGAAGTGGCAAAGGCACGGGCCTCATCGAACCCGTTGGCCGTGATCGTGTATCCGTTTTCGATGGCCAACGTGGCGTAAGTCGGATACCCGTTGAACGTATCGTCACCCGCCGAGTCGTACAAGCGGGCGATGTCGAACCCGCCGCCGTTATTCAGCGTCACTGACCCATCGAAGGTGGCCAGCAGATTGAAGACCCTGATCGTGTCGTTGTCGGTGGAGCCGTTGACCGTGATCGTGTCAAGCCATTCAAAAGGCACGAGCCGGGTGGCGTTCTGATTAATCTCGATCTGCAGTTCATCTCCGTACCTGGCCAGCAAGAACGTATCGGCAGAACCATCGCCCGCTCCGCTACCACCGCTGTCGTCGGCGTCGAGAACCAGATCGGTCACGACGCTTGCGCCGCTGATCATGAGCGAGAAGTCTTGGTCGGTTACACTGCCAGTATCGCCGATGTGGATCGTATAGGTGCCGGCGCTCGGCGAATCGATCAGCACTTGTTCCACGTTATCCACATGGTTTGCCACGCTTCGAACGGCAGCCGATGAAGGACTCGACGGATTGAGCGTCCAGGGCCGATAGGTAGTCCCGCCCGGGCCCGTGATCCAGATGTCGAGGTCGTTCACAAGGACCGAGGTGCTAACGTCCAGACCCGATCCGTGAGCCGTTCCAGCAGGGTCGGTCCAGACGATCGTTGCTTTTAGCGGTCCAGAACCGCCGCTGGTCAGTTCCTGGGTCCACTGGATGTCCGAATAATTGCCTTCATATAGCCAGTCGGATGCGTTCTGCGCGGCCGCATCAGTGATGAAATCGGCGGCGTCGGCCGCATTGACCAGTCCCCATCCGTGGGAATAGTCGGGCCCCGTATTGCCGGCGTCGGAAGCCGTGTGGATGAGGACGCCCTTGGTTGTCGCGCTGCGCGGCGCAACCAAGAACTCATCCTCGAAGTGCTCGACCAACAGCACGGCCGCTCCCGAGACGTTCGGGGCGGCCATGGAGGTGCCCGACATAGTCGTGTATGCGTTGTTTGCACTGCCCGCGGAAGAGTACAGGGAAGCTCCGTTGCCCACAACGTCCGGCTTAATGCGTCCGTCGTCGGTTGGACCATAGCTCGAGAAGCTTGTGATCGAGATGTTGCCCGACGTGTACGGGTCCACCGTTACGTCATTCACAGCGCCAACTACAAGTGAATTCTTTGCGACCTTCTGTTGGGGTAAACTGTCGAATCCCGTTCCACCGTTGCCGTCACCAGGAGGCGCCGACTGCGCGCCCGAGTTTGACACCAACCAATAGCCTGGCGTGTTTGTGGGAGTTCCTCCGGGCGGCGAGGTCGAGAAATACGCAATGTAAAAATTATCCGAGCTAGCATCGGTGAAAAGGTCGTTGCGGTCGTTGCCTGCTGACCAGATGCTGAGCAACTGAGGCTCATCGTAGAGCACATCGTCCAGATCTGCCGTAACACTGCTGTACTTACCGAAGTCCCGGTCTTCAACGGCATACAGATGGCGGTCTTCCCACCATAGGTCGACGTTCCCAGAGGTTGTCGTTATTCCCCAAGAGGCGGCCGTGTAGATGCCCCAGCCCGCAGCCGAGCCGTAAGAGTGGTTGGATACCTCCATCAGCGACGCATCAGACCTCATCTCCGCCAGATAGCCGGTGGCGGTATAACTCCGCAGGTCGACTTGAGTGGCCATTCCCTCCGCGTTGGCATCGACGCCGGATGCCGCGATTGTGCCGGCTACGTGGGTAGCGTGATTGGTCAACGTGCCAGAATCAACTACCGTAACTCGGCCGGAAAGCTCTTGGTGGGTATTACGGATCTGCCCGCCACCGGCCTCCCACACACCGACGGTGTAACCATTCCCTTGAAGGCTCAAGCCCATCCCACCGTTCGGTTGGATCTGATCCGTGTTGGTCGTATCCGCCGCGTTTACGTTGTCGGGAATAAGAAGCCACAGTGCGTTGGGCGGCGGGCCTACACCCAAGAAGAGCGCTTGGCCGGGAGCACGATTCCGAGCAGCTAACGGCTCCTCCGCCCACGAGATCAGCCCCCGAAGGTCAACAGAAATGACTTCTGGTGTCGTCTCGGGCACGTTTGGCTCAAAGTTCAGATTCCCCGGCGACACATACTCCGAACCAGCGTCCGGTTCGAGGACGATAACTTTGTCAACGGGCGGATGACTGAACAAGAACATCGCCCCGCCGGGGGGAAGGTTCGTGCCGTCGTTCGGTTCCTCAACAGACGTGAAGGGTCTCCCTGGAATATGGTAATAGTACTCGCCGTCAAAATACCAATTCGGACTGTAAAATCCCCCATCCTGCTCTTCGCTGACTTCTTCGGGTTGGCCATCCACAGCGTTGGAGTCCAACTCGTCAAATTCAAGAAGGTAATTTGGCTTCGCGTAGTCAACGAACTCCAGTTGATTCAACTCGCCCACGAGTTCGCGCACGCTTATGTCAGGTAGGAAATGGATCATCACCACCGTGATTAACCCACCGCCACTGTCCGGTCTGGTGCGAAGCCATTCCACATTTTCCGGACCCACAGGCCCCATGATTCCGGGCCAGTCCAAGGATTCCACATACGTCGGCAAGTCAGTGATCTCGGTTTCGGTCCAAAACCCAACCACTACCTGACCGGGGATAATTGACGTTGGAGATACCTCTTGGATCGGACCGAAGTAAACCGGTTGTTTGGAGGCCTCAATTGTGAGTCCGTCTATATGCTCCTGTGCATCCGGTCCGTACTGAATCCGGCTTTCGCTTTCCAGTTTCGCGTGCTCGATGAACTCCAGTCCATCCAGGGCAGAAATGTCGGCAAACACACCCATGCGGACGATGGTGAAGTAGCCCCCACGGGGCTGAGAGAGAATCGGAATGGAAATCAGTTGCACGACGTTGTCCGCCTTGATAGGACCCAACGCGTCGGGCCACGGCTGGGCTTCGACGAACGATGCCAACTCCGTAATCCTTTCCTGAGTCCAGAAAGTAATCCGTACTTGCGTCGCGGCGGTCAGGCCAGAATTAGGCGGGTCAAGACCGCTCCCCGGGTCGTCGATGGTATAGGCCGGACCGCCGTAAATCGGTTGCTTGGAGCCGCCAGTGGTGAGCCGGTCCACTGCTTCCTGTAGCCCTGGGGGAAAGTGCCTGGGACTTTCACTTTCGAATTTTGCGTAGTCGATAAACTCAAGCCCTTCCAGGGTA
>CAYYOX010000391.1:0-6816 GCA_964473065.1 uncultured Planctomycetaceae bacterium
TAACCCCCGCACTCACCGGGGGTTGTGTTGTTCTTGGCTTCCAAGTTCGGGTTAACCTCAGGCTGGCTCGGCCGGTAAGTGTTCTTGGCGAGATGTAGGGAAATCAAAATGACGAATGACGAATGACGAAGTAAGCTTCTTCCTTTCGTCATTCGTGCTTCGTCATTATCCTATGCGTGGGTCTTCGTGCCTCGACCCACCCTACAAGCATTCTACGATTTTTTGCCGAGGCAGAGCACCTTGCCGTCGACTAGCGCTAGGATCACGTGGCCGGCGCGGTTGATTGCCATGCCCCAGGGGACGGGTGACGCGGGTAGTGCTTGTCGCCAGAGTTGCTTGCCGGTGGCGAGTTCGATGGCCATGACCTGCGAGGCGTCGGCGATCACGGCGGTGCCGCCGGCAACGGCTACGGCGATGCTGCCGGGCAAGTCGCGGTGCCAGAGGGGTTGCTCGGTGACGTTGAATTTTCCCCATGCCTGTGTGACGTGTCGCGGGACTTGCGCGTCGGTTACGCATTGGCTCAAGGCGTCCTTCGGCAGCGGCTTGTAGCAGACCACGAAGCGGTTGTCGAGCCAGACGATGTCGTGCTGTCCGTTGGTCGTGTGGAAGATTTTTTGGGTTACCGTGTGGTCGTAGACCGGGATGCCCGGCTTCGTGTACAAGGGGAGTCCGCAAGCGACCACGCGATCGCCGACCAGGAACAACTCCGAGCCGCGCGGGCTGACCGATTGACACAGGGCCAGCGGGCCCGAATCGTTCAGGCACTTGCCGTCCTGGATATTGTAGACGGCCGGCGAGACGGCGTTGCCGCCCGCTAGATAGAGTTTGTCCTCGCTGAGCAACAGATGACCTTGCACGCTGACTCCCGTGTTGGCCTCGGCGTCGAGATGTCCGGATGTCTCGTTGCACCATCGCACCTTGCCGGTGGCCGGATCGAGAGCGTAGACGTAGGTGCCGTCGTAGTTGACCAACCCGGCCGCCACATAGGCCGTCGAGTCCTCGACCAGCACGCCGCTTGCCGCGGGCCACGTGGAGAGCAGTTTCCCATAGACGGGGATCTTGCGCGAGGCCGGTGCGGCTTGGAATCGCCACAGGAGTCGCCCCGTGGCGGCCTCGAAGGCATAGACGTTGCCATCACCCGAGCCGACCAGTGCCCGACCTTCCCAGACGGTTGGCGGGAAACGGATCTCGCCGCCCGTGTAGGCTTTCCACTTCAGGTGACCTGTCTCACTGTCGAACGCGCGAACGACCCCGTCGGTATCGGCCAGCAGGACCAGATCGCCCACCGCCACGGGCGCGGTCAGGCGAACGCCGTCTAACTCGGACGCTTTCGCTTGCCATAGCAGCCCACTGCTTTTGGCGATGGTTGCCCGCGTGGTGGCAACCCGCTGGCTGTTTGCACGAAAAGTCGGCCAGTCACTCGGCGATACGGACAAGGGGGCCACCGGCTTCGCTGCGTCGGGTCCCAGTTGAAGACGATCTTTAATGTCCGCGGCGAAATCGAAATCACCCGCCGGTCCGACGCAAGTCAGGCCGTTGAGCGTGAGTTGGCAATCGCAGGCGAAGGGCCACCAATAGAGCAGCCCGTTGGAGACGGTCACGCCGTCGTGGCATGGCGGCCGCATGGGTGAGATCCATCGCGGCTTGGCACTTGCCAGATCGAAGCGAACCGAGCCGCCCATGGCCCGAAAGAGGATGCTATCGGTGGTGGCCGTCGGCCGCGTACATGCCCGACGCCCGAGGTTGAATTCGGCCAGGATTTCTCCGGTCAACGGATCGAACTTCTTGCTGACATTGTTTCCCCAAGGGCCGCTGATTCCGTAGAGGCTGTCGGGGTAAATGACCACCTGGAAATTGTCGTAGGGATGCTCCCAGAGGATCCGCCCGTCCTCGGCCGAGACGGCCAGCAGTTTCTCGATCTGCGGGCCGGCGAAGTAGATCGCGTCGTCGGTGCATCGCAGATAGACAGTCGTGCGCCAGTTGGTTGCCCAACTCTGGCGAGGCGAATAGCGTCCGATCGCTGCGAAGAACTCCGGGTTGTCTGCCGGGGTCTTACGCCATAGGACCTTGCCCGTTTTCGCGTCGAGGCAGGTCAGGTAGGTTCCGAATCGGAAGGCGAATATCCGCCCGTTCTTCATGCAGACGGCCCGCGCGTCCATCGGCTCGTCCTCGTGATGACGCCATAGGACGGCTTTGGTCTTAGGATCGATAGCCAGCAGGTTGCGACCGAATCCCCACGGGTGTTGCGGCTGGGTGTGACCTTGCGAGATGCCGTCCCAAGGCCAACCGTGGGCGGTCCGCCTCCATCGCATGGTCTCGTCTCGCTGTTCCGCTTCTCCGATAAGGCCATACAGCACGCCGTCGTCGATAGCCATCCATTTCCAGAACGTGCCGCCCGCGACATCGACCGGCGGAGCGATTTCGCCGAGGGTCTCGCCGGTGGCCGTATCGATGAGTTTGCATGACTTGTCGTCGCCGACGTAAAGCACCTCGGGCGTGGCGATGATCGTGTTTCGATGGACCATCAGGCCCTCGGGCAGGGGTTGCTTCCAGAGCATCGTACCGTTGAACGCATTGAACGCCACCAGCGAGTTGAGCATCGATTCCTCGCGCTCGTGCCAGGCGACATGGCCAAAGGCTTTGAACACGCGCCCTCCGGCAGACACGGCCACCTGCGGCGCGGGCCCGTAGCGAGGATCGGCAAGGAATTGCGTCAGATACGGCGCGCGGATCAGGCGGTCTTGCGAGACGGGGTTGTTGTCCGGGCCATGGTAAGGATGCGTCCAATCGTCCGTCCCTTCGGGAAACGGCTTGACCAGTTCACGCTCGCCAAGCAACGCTCGACCTCCGGGCCGCAGCACTCGCAGTACTTCCGACTCGGGTACGTCGAGCGAGTCGTCGGCCAGAATCAACGCGTCGGCCACGTTGTCGGCCAGATGAAGTTGGCTCAAGTCTCCCTGGTCGATTTGCAACCGCGTTGCATCGAGTCCGGCCGCTTCGGCCTTTTGCCGAGCTTGTGCAACGAGCAGCCGATCGGGCAGTTGCAGATAGACCAGCAAGTCGCTGCCTTCGGCCAACTGGATCGCCCGCTTGCAGTCCGAATCACCCAGAACAACGCAGATCCCGCGCGTCACCCCGATCTTTTCCAGCAACTGGTCGACCTTTTCCCGCCCAAGGCACCTTGGGGTAACCGCCGCGAGTAACAGAAACACCAAGCCTAAACGGATCACCAAACGCCGGTTGCAGAGCATAACCATCTCCCTTTTGCTTCTTCCTCGAAACGTGTGAACGCAGCATCGCCGATTGTACCCCGCCGGAGGATTCGATTGCAAGACACGCAAAGGGGGAGGTCCGGCAGAATTCTCAGGAAAGCCCAGATTCAGCCCCAAAGGGCGGGTAGAATACGCGAAATTCACGAGAATCAGCTTGTCGGCGGGGGCCATCTGACCTACAATTGCGCAGGTTCAGCACGGGCTTTTCCCAGGGCTCACGGGGCTTTTCCCAGGGCTCACGGGGCTTTTCCCGGGGCTGCCGAGCTACATTTTCAGCAGGAGCAGAACAATGAGACGTATTACAATTCTTGCTTTGGCGACGGCCATGGCGTTGCTGTCGGTCTCCGAGGTCGCTTGGGGCCAGATTGTGCGGAGATACTCCGACGGGAGTCTCGGAGTGCGGGCGCCGTTCGTGCGAGTGTATGTCGGCCCCGATGGCGAGACGTCGGTCCGTGCGCCGTTCACGAACATCGAGTCGCCCGGCCGACGGTACTTCCGAGATGGTCGACCGTTGCGTGGGACGCGCGGACGGCCCACGCCTGCCGATCCGGCGTCGCTCGATTGGCAAACCGTGCGGCGGATGCTCCGCTCCGGAGTCGCTCGACTCGATAGGCAACTGGACCGGCTTGCGACCGGCCAAGGTTGGAAGGACTATCTACAAACGTCCATGCTGGGTGAATTGATCGCGGACGACGTGAACGGGCCGCCCGATGCCGATTCGGTCGAGGTGCTGCGCGAGGCCCTGACGTTATACGACACGACGAGCGAGAAAGAACAGTTCCGGGCCATTGCTTCGCTGAGGGGATTCCAGACGGTCCATATCGCGCTGAGCGAACTGGTTGTGCCGCCCGTGCATCGACAGCGTCGCATGCTTGCCCACAGTTCCAAGGCGTTGGAGCACGAGTTGATGCGATTGGAGACGGGCCCGCAGTGGGTGCGCTATTTCCAATTGCCCAACGAGGTCTTCGCCGAACGGACGGCCAGACCGCGTTCGGCGCCGCTTCCGCCAAGCGGCGATTCGACCTCCGAACAGAGCCTTCGACGGCTGTTCGACGCCATGGCAAGTTTCGATGCGGTCCGCGACGATCCGAAGTACGGCCCGATCGTCAACCTGCCCGCCTTCAAGATGACGTACGATCGGCTAACGACCTACGTCGCGATGGTCAGCGAGACCTTCTCCGAGGCCCAGCTTGAAGATGCTCGTCAGATCGAGGTGGTTCCCACGCCGCCAGCCGAGCCGTATTAAGGGCTCAACAACTTATCCCGTTTAGCAGCCGTACGGCGGTTTGACGTTAGGCAACTCGCAGGGGATAATATACCGCCCCCCGGTGATTGCGGGGGTTAAGTCGATGGGGAATGTTTACACACCACGACGAAAATCAGCTTCAAGTTCGGATTAGCTATCACGACCAAGAAGGGCGTTTCCGACACTCTTCGTCTCGATAGGGCCTGGGCCAGCTTGCGCCAAGGAAAGCCCCCGACTTACTGAAGCGACCCGACTTACTGAAGCGACCCGACTTACTGAAGCGACCCGACTTACTGAAGCGAGACGACGCGCGTTCGGCCTTCCTCGTCGATGCAGATCTTATCTTCCCGGGCAAGCCAGCCAAGGGCCTGCATGACCGCGTCGCGTGGTTCGCCGACTGTTTTGATCAGCTTTGCCACACTCAGCGGCCCCGATTCCAATAGAATGTTCCAGACCGTGCCGGCTGTCTCGCCGATTTGCGAGACACACGAAGCGGGGGCTGCCGTTGCCATAGCGCCATCTCCTGTTCGATTGTCGATTATCCTGTCATCTGATTGATGAACTAACCTGCACAAAGTATAGCGAAAAACAAGGCACAGGCAAGCTCGTCGGCTCGGCGGTTTGGGAGGTTTCGGGACAAGGAGCTGCCAGAATGCATCCAATCGGTCGTATACGCAAAACCGGCAATATGGGGTAAGTCCGCAAAAAGGGCCCGAACAGCTTCGCGGGTAGCTATCCGGGCCCTATCCGTGAAAAAATGGTTCTGTTCCGAGTGGTCGGATTGCCGCCGATCGAGCGACGTTACCTAAGGTTCACGGTTGCTTAGAGAGGTTCAGTTAAGGCGGTTCCGGGGCTGCGGGAAGCCCTGGAACCATTGGGCCAGATGTACGCACGCACGTACCGCATCTGCCGTGCCATACCGTCGAGCCAAGAAAGCCGATCCCGGCGGAGAATCCTCAAGTCATTGCAGGAAAGCAGGTTAGGGCGATTCATTACGCGCAATCCGGGTCAAAGCGGCCGAGCCGTACGGTTGAAAACATTACAATCGGATTCCCACGGACTCTATGGCTCGTAGCGGAGTTGCTTCAGGTTGCCGAGAAAGCTTGTCGTAATGGCCAGGAACACCATGGCGAGTCGGTCGTAATCCCGATCTTCGCCCTGGCAAAAGATAGAATACGTGGCTTGGTCTGTGCTGAGGCACCGGATCGTTGCCGTGTTGGTCAGATCCAAGCAATAGAAATTCAGATCGTGCCCGACGACTTCCCAGCCCGCGATCACATCGGAAGCCGGCTGGACTTCCAAGTCTTCGTACTCTTCCTTCATGGCATCGACGGCAGCCCGGGCCAATTGATCGGGGGTTGTCGAGCTGGGATGGACGGCCAGCGACCAAAAAGCCCCGTTGGGGCTGTAAATCGTCACCGACCTGCGGCCTGCCAGCGCGTCTTCCTCGTCGAGCGTCCAGTTTTCCGGATACTCGAACGACATCCCCATTTTGACGTATTTCGCCGGCATATCTTGATTCCTCCCTAGGGAAATCACCAAATCAGAGCTATCGTAACAGACGCTCGCCGAGTGTGCAAATCCGTTGGCCCAGCGGGCTTGACAGTAGCCCGTTTTTCAATAGACTTGTCCATGTCCTTAGTCCTTCCCGTGGTCCTGGCGTCGCAATAGATGTCAGGAAAAAGCTGCCAGATTCTGGAAGCCAGACGCTGGAGGGAAATCAAGATGGCCTACAAACTTAGGTCTTTTGGCGCCGTGGCCAAGTGGCTAAGGCAGCGGATTGCAAATCCGTTATCCCCGGTTCGAATCCGGGCGGCGCCTTTTTCGGAAGTTAAGGCCCCGCAACGACTTACGACGAGTCGCGGCGGGACTTTTTTGGGTTTGCCAGGCATGTTTGTCTACTTGAGGGTGCAAGTCCCTTATTCAACTTGATGGAAGTGAAGGATTAGCGAAGCGCAAGGGCGGCGTCGTGAGGCGTCTGTCTGAAGGAACCGTGGAGCAAAATCGCGGCTCGACGAACAGAAATCGGATAGTAGGCAGTCCGGGTGGGACGAGTTGACCAAAGACAACAAAGTCCTCCATCCATCAAAGGCTCGGGCTGTAAATCCGGCGGGTGGGCGATGAAGGTGGTCAAACTTAACCTGGCAGGTCTGTGCCGTGTCTCGGATTCAAGACTGAGCGAGCAGTGAGGCGAGCCGATCGCGACACAGAAGTCAGCAGAGGGTATAGTAATAGGATAGTAGAAAAGGGGTCAGAACTGGGGTGTTCACTTTGTCGATGTCAATGCCAACTGATTTG
>CAYYOX010000392.1:0-6809 GCA_964473065.1 uncultured Planctomycetaceae bacterium
GTCTCGTATCGTTCGAGCGGGTCGCCGATCTGGAATGCGGTCTCGCTGAATCCACCCCGCGCCAGGAGGAGTGCCATGACACGAGGGCTGATCGACGACATTCGTGAAATCGTGAGAACCATCCTCTTCGCAAGCGGGCTGCTTGCCTTGACGCTCTCGGCCGGCATGGCACAAGCGGCATGGATCGAGAACTTGGCGCCGAAAGCGAAGGTCTCCGCGACCTCGGAGTTCGATGCCAATTACACGGCCCAGTTTGCGATCGACGGGCAGGTGCCTGAGGCTGGCTCTCAGAACGATACCCGACAGGCCTGGGCCATCGACCGGGCGAAGTCGGGACCGCAGGCCGAGTTTACGCTCGCGTGGGATCAGCCGGTCGAGGTGGCCGAGATCGTCTACTTCGGACGCACGGCCCAAGTGCTCTACCAATGCTGGAAGGATTACGAGGTCTATCTCGATGAAGATACCACGCCGGTCGTGAAAGGCACCTTCGAGATGGTCGACGGGCCGCAGCGGATCGCGGTCTCTAAACGAAGCGTGCGAAGGATTCGGCTGAAGTTTCTCAACTCGCACGGGCCGCACAATCCGGGCGCGTCGGAGATTGCCGTCTACTCGGCGAGCCCTTCAGATGAGCAACTCGAGTGGTTCCCCGAGATGCCCGCGCCGGCCGGACCGACTTGGGTCGAGCCGGCTGCCTTGCCCTCGTTTGCCGAGAACCCGTTTAAGCGTCAGGTGGATCAACAAGCGGCACTGCTCGCTTCGGACAAGCCCGAGGTGCGTTGCGTGGCCATAAGGAACCTCTCGCAGATGCGAGCCTACGAGGCGGCCGATCGAGTGACCGGCCTCTTAAGCGATCCACAGGCCGCGGTTCGATGCGAAGCCGCCATGAACCTGGGAAGAACGGGCAACCGAAATCATCTGCGGGCCCTATTGAAGTCCTTCGGCGACGAGGACTGGAGCGTCAGACAGGCCGCCTGGATCTCGCTGGGTAACCTGACCGGGCAGGAGTTTCCGCTGGACAGCATGGGCTCGCCGGAAATTAGAGAAAAGCAGGCGGCCGTTTGGCACGAGTGGCTCGCGTCACTGAGTCACGACGCGTTGGCCGGACGTTTCGCGAATGGTGCGCCCTGGCTTGCCAAGGAACGGCTCGCCCGGGCGTTGGGAGTCGTTGGCGAGCGCGAGAGTGCCGTGCCCGTGTTGGTTGGAGCCTTGCGGCCTTATGTAGAGCGTGCAAGTAACGACCGTCACGAGCGGCTGTTTCTGCAGGCGGGCATCCGATCGTTGGGTCGGCTGGGTGGTGATGCAGCTCGGGAACTGTTGATTTCGCTGCTGGAGAATCCGCAATGGGCCGTCTATGCGGCCGATGCGTTGGGCGACCTTGGCGGCGAACAGTCGGCCATGGCGTTGTTGACGGTCCTGCCCGACTATGCTTACCGGCTGGATCGGGCCGCCCGATTGCCGGGCATGCCCAACGGCAACGGCCATGATATGGTCGACAAGCGCGATCCGAACGATTACGATTTCGGCGGCGGCGGGAAGATCTGGACGCCGCGCACGGCCTACGCGATTCTCTTTGCACTGAGCCGGATCGACTTCTCGCATCCCGACACGATCGCCAAGCTGCGAGAGGTCAGCCCGTGGATCATCTCGAACATGCCGCTGGATTACGACGGCGTGTGTGCTTTCGACATCGAGCCATGGCAACCGATCAGCGCCTGGCTGCTCGACAGAGCGGGCAGTCGGCAGGCCGTGGTCGATGCGGCGTTCTGGGCGTTGGGCCTGGATCGCAAGGTTCCCTCGAACCTGCCCTACCGAAAGGAACTCGTCAAAGGGGCGAAAGGCTTGGCCGACGAGACCGACGCCCTGTTGACGCCCTTTGCGGCGAAAATCATTCTCAGTTGCTGCCGGGCGGAAGAAGATATCCCGCTGGTGATCGAGTTGCTCACCCACCCGAGCCATTGGGTGCGAATTAACGTGGCCAAGACGCTGATCTGCCTGGACGCCAAGCAGGCCGCCGGACCAATCAGCCGACTGCTGAAAGAGGCCCCCGACGACGCCGACTACGGGTATTTCAGTTACTATGGCGAACAGGATTTGAACAGGCTCCAAACCCGAGGACACGAGGAATACAACGATCCGACCCCGCGCTACAAAGAGGCCTTCCTCCGCGCGCTGGGTCGCTTGGGCAACGAACAGAGCGTTCCCTTGCTGGTCCAATACCTCAACAACGACCGCAACGCGATGGAGATCCAGTATGCGGCCGCCCGGGCGCTGGTCGATCTGGGAACTCCCTCGGCACTGGCCGCCTTGCGGCAGGCCGAGGTCTCGCACCCGTTCCAGAACATTCGCCTTGTGGCACGAGAAACGCTCCAGCAGCAGGGCATACGGCGCAAGCCGAGAACGACGCAGGAGAAGCTGGCTCCCTTCAAGGTCAATGCCAAGAGCGAGGAACCGATTCCGGCGATTGCGTTCATCAAGGCCCCCAAGAATCCGCCGAACGCGGGCTGGATGTTCTCGGCCACTATGCAGGCCTACAATCAGACCGACGAAGGGCCAACCTACCGGGTCGGATCGAATATCTATAAACTCGAACCGCCCACGCCGGCCGGAAAAGTCACGCCGCTGACGCATTTCACCGACGGTTACGTGGCCGACTTGCGCGTGTCGTACGACGGCCGCAAGATTCTCTTCTCGCGCTGCGAAGGTGAGGGGCAGCCCTGGTGGCACCTCTTCGAGATGAACGTCGACGGGTCCGGCGTCCGCCAACTGACCGATGGCCCGTATCACGATGTGCAGCCGAACTTCATGCCCGACGGTCGCATTGTGTTCTGCACCTCGCGGATCGGGGCTCGAGACGAATATCATGGGTATCTTTCGACGGCCGTGGCGGTGATGAACGCCGACGGGACCGACATCCACTGCATCGGGTTCAATTGTGCCCGCGACAGCGAACCGGTGGTCAATACGGACGGCCGGATCTTGTTCATCCGCCTGGAGGATTTCTACTCGCTGCCGAAGTTGGAGTTTGTGCTGGAGTCCTGCCTGCCCGACGGCACGGACCATCAGGTCCTTTACGGTCCCGAACGGCGAGAGTTCTGGATAAAAAACATTTCGCCGAAGGGGTCGGGGACGGGCTACACGCCCGAATACCTCCGCCACCGGCAACTCTGCATCACCCAGCCGCAGCCTTTGGATGGGAAGACATTCCTGATCAATTCGTTTTGCGGGCCGATGATTGTCGGGCCGGGACGTTATCAGGAACGCATCTTGCGCGAGGATGATAAGATTGCGGTCACCTCGCCCTATCCGGTCGATCAAAATACGCTGCTCTGCTCGGCCGGTGAGCGTCCGGCGGAGTTGATCGGGAACCACCATAATTACTTCTGGGCGCCGGTCGACCATGGGCTCTACTGGATGGACATCGCCACCGGCGATCTGACGTTGATCTACAACGACCCGGAGACCTCGGAACTCGAAGCCCGACCGCTTGCTCCGCGACCCGTTCCGCCCGTGTTGGCCAGTTCGCCGTCGACTCGGCAGGAGGTCTATACGGGCCGAATGTTCTGCTCGTCGATTTACAACACACAGCATCCGGACGTGAAGGAGCGTGGGCGATACATACGGATCGTGGAAGGGTTGCCGATGGTCGCGCGCCACAATACGGGCATCAACGGCGGCCAAGGCTGGATGAACCACGGCGGACTGACCGCACGAATTCTCGGCACCTTGCCGGTGGCGCCCGACGGGTCGTTCTCGCTCGAACTGCCCGCCGACCGCCTGTTCCACATCCAGGTGCTCGACGCCGACGGCTACGTGGTGGGTAACGAGTTGAACTGGCACTACGTCCGCCCGGGCGAGAGCAAAGGCTGCGTCGGGTGCCACGAGAAACCGGACACGGTGCCGAAAGATCACGGAAGTTTCCCGTTGGCCGCCCAGTTGCGGCCCGTGCCTTGCCTGCCCTCGGGGGGGGAAATGCTCTATCGTGCGAAGAACTGGTGCAAATGGGTCAATGACGAAAACGAGGAGCGAAAACGCACGGTCAACGCGGTGAACCTGATGGGCAGACTCTGAGCCGGGTGCCATGGCCTCAGGAGATCTGCAAAGTCGGTTTTGTGGAGTGGAAAAAGGGGACTGGCTCCGAGCATCAATAGATGCTAAACCCGCCGGAAATCTCTCCGGCTCGGTGCCTGTCCCCCTTTTCCACGGTGCCCCGGTGTCGCCGCCCGAAAAAGGGGACAGGCACCGTCGGCAACACGAATCACCACTGCAATACTCATTGTCGACGGAGCCAGTCCCCGTTTTCCGGCTCCCGCATGATAGTTCGACAACTTTGCAGTTCTCCTGGCCATGGCCTAGCATTCCACTCGGCAATCCGCCTATAATGCAATGTTGGCAGTTTGACCCCCGGCTCGACCGGGGATTTCTACTCGCCAGGCAATCATCTACGAGGAGTATCATGGAGAGAGAATTGATCGATCGGGCCGAGGTAATCCGCCAGCGGATTCTCCAGCTAAAGGACTCCCTTTGACTACGCTACGAAACAAACGGACGTGCAGACCATCGAGCAAGAGATGGGAGCGGTCGATTTCTGGAATAACCAGGAACGGGCCCAAGAGGTCGTCGGCCGCTTGAAGGGGCTCAAGGCCGTGCTTCGGCCGATGGAGGAGATCCTGGCCGCTTCGGACGATCTGGCCGCCATGATCGAAATGGCTCAGGAGGACGACGGCTTCGCGGCCGAGGTGCCCGACGCACTCGGTCGCCTGGAACAATCGACCGAGCAACTAGAGACGCAGGCACTGCTCAGCGGTCCGATGGACCCCAACGCGGCCATCATGACGATCAACGCCCGGGACGGCGGCACCGACGCCAACGATTGGGCCGAGATGCTCCTGCGGATGTATTTGTCCTGGGCTCAAAAGACTGAGTACAAGACCGAACTGCTCGACCGCCAGGATAACGACGAGGCGGGTATCAACAGCGCCTCGATCTGCGTGCGCGGGCCGATGGCCTACGGGTATCTCAAGGGTGAGACCGGCATGCACCGCCTGATCCGTATCAGCCCGTTCAATTCGGAAGGCAAACGCCAGACCAGCTTTGCCGCGGTCGACGTTTCGCCCGAGATCAGCGACGCGATCGACATCGAGTTGCGCAGCGAGGACATTCGCGAGGATGTGTTTCGGGCCAGCGGGGCCGGCGGGCAGCACGTCAACAAGCCGTCCAGCGCTATCCGCCTGACCCACCTGCCGACAAACATCGTCGTGCAGTGCCAAACTCAACGCAGCCAGCACAAGAATCGGGCCACCGCGCTGAAGATGCTTCGCTCCCGGCTGGCTCGCGTGGAAGAGGAAAAGCGCGAGGCCGAGCAGGCGGCCAGGTACAGCCAGATGCCCAAGACGGGCTTCGGCTCGCAAATCCGCAGTTACTTTCTCCATCCCGACCAGCGCGTGAAAGACGCCCGAACGGGTCATCTGGTCGGCAATTTCAACAGCGTGCTCGACGGGAATATCCAAGGCTTCCTCGAAGCCTACTTGCGATTTCGTGCGAAAGAGACATCGAAATAGGAAACCACCACATCATGCTTCCAGAACGCGTTGACAAAATGCGGCAAGAGTACACCGGCCAACAAGTCACGGTCGACGATCGGCGAGCGGATCTCGTGCGGTTCGCCGGGACGCTGGGCCGGGTTAAGACGATCAACTTCAACGGCCGGGCACTCGTCCAGTTCGGCGATCGGGATACGAGTTGGCACGACATCGACATGGACGACCTGAAGGTCATCGACACGCCGGAGCCTCAGCCGACCGAAACCGACTCGCCCCCAGCCGAAAAGCCCCAACCCGCGGCACCCGCGAAGCAAGAGGAAAAGCTCTCGCGACTCGAAGTGGCGCGACTGGAAAAAGAGGGGAAAACGTAAACGCCGGGTGAGCAGATGCACTGGTGGGCAAGCCACCAGTGGCACCTTGTGTGGGTCACTTCACCTGCAACATCCGCTGCAGCGCGGCCAGGGACCAGCGGGCCGTCTCGTCGTCTACGGCGATTACGTTAACCGGCGTGCCGGCTGAGAGGTTCTCCAGCGACCAGCAGAGATGGGCCAGGTCGATGCGGTACATCGTCGCACACATGCAGACGACCGGCGAGAGGAAGTGAATCTCTTGTTCCGGGTGCTCGTGCTTCAGGCGGTTGCCCAGATGCAGTTCCGTGCCGATGGCCCACTTCGTGCCCGGGGGTGATTCTTCTACGGCCTGGATGATCTTGCCGGTCGACCCGATCACGTCGGCCTTGTCGACCACCTCCATCATGCACTCGGGATGCACGAGGATCTTGATGCCGGGATGCTGCTGGCGAAACTGATCGACATGGGCCGGCGTGAACATCTGGTGCACGCTGCAATGGCCCTGCCATAACAGGACGCGGCTGTTCTCGATGGCTGCCTCCTCGTTGCCGCCGAGCGAATCCTTGCGCGGATTCCAGACGGGCATTTCCGAAAGCGGGATGCCCATGGCTCGGGCCGTGTTGCGGCCTAGGTGCTGGTCGGGGAAGAACAACACGCGGCGACGTTGCGCGAAGGCCCAATCGATCGCTGCCCTGGCGTTGGACGAGGTACAGACGATCCCGCCATGCCGGCCGCAAAAGGCCTTCAGACTGGCCGCCGAGTTGACGTAGGTAATCGGCATCAGGTCGTCGACGTCGATCACCTCGGCCAATTGATCCCAACAGTCCTCGGCCTGTTCGAACTCCGCCATGTCGGCCAGCGAGCAGCCGGCCCCCACATCGCGCAACACACCCGCCACCACGCGACCCTCGCGTGCGAA
>CAYYOX010000393.1:0-6804 GCA_964473065.1 uncultured Planctomycetaceae bacterium
AAAAGGCGTGTCCCCTTACGCCAGGTTGCCCAAAGCGACCGGCCCTGCCTGGTCGGCCAATGCCAGCCCGCCGCCTAAGAGCACCAGGCCAGCCGTGGCCAGGTTGGCCGTCGCCAAGGTAAGTACCAAGAACAATACGAGACTAAGACGTTTCATCTTCGCGCCCTCCAAGAAAAAGAGTCAGGAAATTCCGTAACTACCAGTTGTGCCTCAACCGTTCCGGATCGCGTCGCCTCGCTGCCTCTTGCGTTGAGTGTATGTTCGAGTTTTGAAAAGCGTATCAGCAAAGTTTCGGTGTTCGGCCCGCCAGGTTACAAACCCGACCGGGCACGATTGTGCATTATGCGGATTATAGCGTTTATCATATCAGGTTCTTGCGTTTTGTCAATGACCGGGACTTTTATTTATGCTTTTCGACACCCCGACCCCCGCTACAGAGGTGTCCCTGCTGATTGACCTGGATCATTATGCGGAAACCGACGTCGAACGGCCGGCGCTACGCGGGATACTCCAATCGACAGGCCGAGCCGGCCTGCCCCGAACGGAGCAGGCCGGCTCGCTGGTTTTGGTCGCCACCGGCTGTCAAATGCGTGGATTTATACTGTCGGCCAACGAACGGGTTCCGTCGGGCGTTGTTTGGTTCCGCTTAGGCGCGACGGCTGCGCAGTCCGCATAGGATCAGGCTCAGTCCGCCGATCGCCAGCAGGATCACCGTCGAAGGCTCCGGAACCGCGATCGGGTTGATTTCCAACTCGTCGATGGCATTGCCGTATGGCGTGAGGATGCGTATCCCCGTGGCCATGATCGGCCCCTTCCCTTCGGCCGAGAGGTCGAACAAATGGCGCAGCCACGGCTCCTGCAGGTCCTCGCCTTCGACACCCTGGCGGAAGAGATTGATCGTGCCGATATCCGCCCAGCCATCCGCCGGGTCTCCGGTGAATTCGGTCAGTGCGTCGGGATCCGCCAGCAGCGTGTACTGCAACGTGTACAGGCCCGCCCAACGATCGAAGCCGTTCCACGTGGTGTTACCGTTGTCGCGCCCGAAGGCGATGCTCTCGATGGGCAGCGGATCGCTACCGGCGAAGTCGATGCCGATAAACGGCTCGGGATCCAAGCCGTCCAAGGTGCCCAGCCAACTGTTACTGTTGCCGTAGTAGCCGTCGTTGACGTTGGCAATCAGGTGCACTCCCGCGCCGTACTCGCTGCTGCCGAAGGCGGTGGCGCCGTTGGCCGCCAGGGCGGCGTTGTCCGGGGCGCCCACCTGAACTGGCGGAGCTTCCGGATCGAACCAATCTCCCTCGTTGCCGTCGTAGGTGATGGAGAAGCCGGATTCGGGGGTAATGACAATCGGTAAGTACTCGAAGACCTCGCCAGGCAGCGCGTAGAGTTCGATCTCGTCGATGGCGGTGCCGGACGTGCCGGTGACAATCCGGATCCCGGTGGCGTCCACCGGGTCGAAGTTGTAGCGGTGCCGCAACGACGGCTGATCGAATCCCGGTCCGCCGGGGCTCTGGTAATCGAGCGTGCCGATGTCGGTCCAGTCGACCGTGGTGTTGTCCGGATTGGCCACTTGCGTGTACTGCAGTGTGAACAGGCCGAACACCCGGTTGCCGGGCCACGCGCCGAAGTTGTCGCGGCCGAAGGCGATGCTTCCGAGCGTCACGGGCGCGGCGCCGAGGTTGATTCCCACGAACGAATCGACCGGGCCGGCTAGCCAGGCCCCGGTGTTTCCGTAGACCTCGTTGTTCACGCCGACGGTCGTATGGATCCCGCCGTAGCCGGTCGGCTGATTATGCCCGAGCGGCGTACCTGCGTCCTGGCCTTCAATATCCAAGGCGAACGCGGAACCGCCGGGCGCCAGGTTATCCAGGTCGAAGGCGCCGCTTTGCTCGGCCAACACCAGACCACCGCCAACAAGAACTACGCCAGCGGATGCCGCGTTGGCAACTGCGATGGCCAGAACAAAAACAAACAAACAGTACAAGGCTCTCATATTGTGCCCTCCCAGAAGTTAAGAGTAGTAAAGACAGCAAGCTAAATAGTGATACACGAAAGATGCATCAACTTTGTCGAATCATCAACCTATTCGCTGCCTCCCTACCTTTCGGGCGCCAAGAAAGTCCTCGTTGAAGTGTCAACTCGTTTGCAAAAAGACCCGTCAAAGGAGCGACAGATCTGATTGTGCATAATGTAGCAATAAGTTCTAATATACTCGCTTTGCGGATCTTGTCAACAGTTTAGGCGGCAGAAATCACGAATATTTAGAAAAGTTCTCCCAACCGGACACCGCAATGATCTGATGGGGGGGTATCTATGCCGCAATGTGACAACTGAGCTGATGGGCCGGGTCGATGTCAACACGCTTCATCTCGTCGACCAGGATTTCAGCACGCAGGAACCCCCCTTCGTGCCGATCCCGGGGTGATCCAGGGACGAGGTCGCAATCGCCGCGACGCCCTCGCGATCATTTCCCGTCGAACAGGGCGGCCTCGGCAATCTGGGCCGCGCTCTGGACGTGATGGGCCATGGCATTCGCGGCGGCCTCCGGGTCGTTCAAGAGCAGCGCTTCGAGGATGGCCAAGTGCTCGATCGTCGCCATTTGCTGGGCCTGGGGATCGTAGCCGATGATTTCACGAACGGTCTGAACCAAGAGATCGTATCGGTGAATCTCGTTGACCAACCGGACGCTGCTGCATTGGTCGGCGATCAGTTCGTGCAAACGCTGATCGCTGGCCGTCTCGCGTTGCGACCAGTGGTCCGAGTCTTGGCTTTGAACCAACTCGCGTATTTCTTGATGCAGCGATTCGAGCCGGAGTTGATCGATTCGGCCGCATGCGCCGCGCGTGGCCTCGGTCTCCAAAACGCGGCGCAATTGATAGATTTCGCGAAGCTCGCTTGGCCCAAACGGCGTGACCACAGCCCCGCGGTTGTGCATGAACTCGACAACGCCGACCGAGGCCAACTCGACCAACGCCTCGCGACATGGCGTCGAACTGGTGCCGAACTGCTCGGCCAGTTTCATGATGATCAGCCGAGTGCCGGCCGGCAGAGTTCCTTGGAAGATTGCCCGCAAAAGCTGCACCATCACGTCGTGGCGCAATGCGCCCCGTGTGGTGGGGGAGAGTTCGTCGAGTGCACTGGATCGACCCATATCTGCATTATGCATCGTACACAACCGTTTTTGCAAGCGCCGACTCGACATTTCAGTAGCGTCCGACACCGTCAGGCAGGCGCAACACGTGTGCCAACAACGCTTTGCGTAATATAAAGCCGCGACCGCTGGTCACGCCAAGAGTAGCTGCGTTCGCCAGAACGCGGGCAACGCGAGATTACCACGGAGATTACCGCACTGGGGCGAGTGCAGCTACAAAGTCGCGCCCTCTCGGAATTGCCGGCATGGGGTTTACAGGTCGTGCGAATCAACTACAATGCATTATGCATATCGCGCCAAAAGTTCACGGGTCCCCCAGTCAACGGAGTTTGCCATGAATTCGATCGGCCTGCTACATGCCCTTCTCTCGGTCACCCTGGCCGCCGGCCCGAGCTTCTTGCCGGATGAGCCTAACGAACTGACCTTCCCGGCCCAAGAGGCGAAGTTTGTGCGGTTTGTCATCTTTGCCAACAGCGGCGGGCAACCATGCCTTGATGAGTTGGAAGTGTATGGTCCCGCGGGGCAAGAGAATCTGGCCCTGGCTTCAAAGGGCGCCAAGCCAACCGCTTCGTCATGCCTGGGCGGTTATCCTATCCACAAGATCGAACACCTCAACGATGGACGCTACGGCAACGACTTCAGTTGGATCGCCGCGACCGGAGACGTCGAGTGGGCGCAGATCGAGTTGCCTGCGGCATCGAAGGTTGCCAAGGTCGTCTTTTCGCGCGACCGGAAGAATCAATTTCGCGATCGTGTGCCGCTGGTGATCGAAGTTCGGCTCTCACTCGACGGCCAAACTTGGAAGACGGCCCGCCGTGTGATGCCCGCAGGATTCGCCATGCCGGTCGTGCTGCCCGATCCGGTCACTCCGGAAGGACTCCTGCGGTATGCCTTTCTGTGCGAACACAAAACATGGGGACGAATCAATGCCGCCGACCATATCTCTCCGCTGCGCGTGGAGCGTCCTGCCATGCCCGGCGGCGAGCCCTATTGGGGTCGCATTGCCCGACTCGATCCGACGGCCCGTTCGCTGGTGCAAATGGAAGAGATGATCGAACGTCTGGCAGACAAGGGGCTAGAAGTAGCGCAAGAACGGGAACAGTTGGCCGCACTGCGTCTTCGGCAGACCGCCTTGGCGGACGATCCGGCGCCGGCGGCAAAAGTTGAACAAGCGCTCTATCTGGACGCCCGGTCGGCCAAACGGCAGCTGATGTTCCGCGATCCGGACCTAGAACCGCTCGAGCGGATCCTGTTTGTCAAGCGTCATCCCTACCTGGCCTCGCACAATTATAGCGACATTCTCGATTCGCAATTTCGGCCCGGCGGCGGTATTTGCGTGCTGGATATCCCTCGCTCCGAAGGCCGTTTGGAACCCTCGGACGCCCAACTGACGACGCTTTTCGACGGCAGCGAAGGCATTGCCCGCGATCCGATCGCCAGCTTCGATGCGGAGACGATCTTTTTCGCCTATCGACCGAACGAGAGTCCGACGCCCGATCAGAAGAGTTACTGGCACTTGATGTCGATGCAAGCCGACGGGAGCGGGCAGAGGCAGCTCAGCACGGGTCCGTTCCACGACCATCATCCTTGCCCGTTGGGCGACGGCGGATTGAGCTTTATTTCGACCCGATGCCGAGCCCGATTTCTCTGCTGGCGTCCGCAGGCGTTCGTTTTGTTCCGCATGGAATCCGACGGCAGCGACATGCGGCCCCTTTCGTTCGCCAACCTGAGCGAGTGGACGCCGGCGACCATGCAAGACGGGCGTATCTTGTGGACCCGATCCGAATACCTCGACAAGGGCGCGAACTTCGGACATACGCTTTGGGCCATTCGCCCCGACGGGACCCACCCGGAACTGGTGTTCGGCAACAATACGATCAACTGCTACATCAACGGTCACGAGGTGCCCGGCAGCCGGGAGATCCTCTGCACGATCTTCTCGCACGGCGGCGACCACAACGGCCCGTTGGGTCTGATCGATTTGGGCAAGGGGCCGTTCGACTCCTCGGCGCTGACCAACATCACGCCGGACATCAATCCGCACTACGACATGAGTTGGCCCAGTAGGGAGTGTTTCCGCGACCCGATGCCCGTCTCGCGCGACTACTTCCTAGCGAGCCACGCCCCGGCAGATCGGTTTGGGCTGTATGTGGTCGATCGCTGGGGTAATCGCGAGTTGCTTTATCTCGACCCGTCGATCGGCGCTATGGCCCCGATGCCGTTGCGTCCGAGGCCGCGTCCGGCCGTCTTGGACTCCCACCCGCCGCAAGTTGCTCAGGCGGGAATGGGGCAGTTTACCGTGGCCGATGTGAATCAGGGACTCGAACCGGCCGTGCCGCGAGGAACGGTGAAATACCTTCGCGTGTGCCAGGAAGTGCGAGCCGATTTGGAACAGTTGGCCAACGGCGAATTGCGCGACGACCATCCGCCGTTCCAGGACTTCTACGCCACACCCATCCATAAAGTGAGCGGGCCCTTCGGTTGGCCGAGTTACGTGGCCAAGGCGTCGCTGGGGATTGCACCGGTCGAGAGCGACGGTTCGGCAAGTTTCTACGCACCCGCGGGCAAGGTGCTTTACTTCGAGGCGCTGGACGAGAATTTCAACGAGATCCAGCGTATGCGGAGCGTGGTGCAGTTGCAAGAGGGCGAGAAGCGTAGCTGTGTGGGCTGCCACGAGGACCGCAAAGCCACGCCGCCCGTACGTCAAACGATTGCCGCGCATCGCGCCCCCAGCCGGCTTGAGCTGCCGCCCTGGGGCGCCGAACCTTTCTCGTACGAGACCGTGGTGCAGCCGGTATGGGACGCCCAATGCGTGCGCTGCCACGATGCGACGGACGAGCAGAAGTTCAATCTGGCCGGCACCCTGGATGCGGAACGGGTGCCCGCTTCGTATCGAACGCTGATCGCCGGCGGCTGGGTCCACTACTTCGACTGGAGCTACGGCGTGCGTCCCCAAAAGGCAGAGCCGGTCAGCTTCGGCACGCTGAAGAGCAAGCTGTGGCCGGTGCTCGAGAAGGGTCATTACGACGTGAAGCTTACGCGCGAGCAGATGCGGCGGGTCAAATGCTGGATCGACCTGAACTGCCCCCTCTGGCCCGATTACATCCATCGCCCAAAACGCACCAGCCCGCAGAAGCTGACCAGCAACGACTAGCAGCGGTAAAGGGATTACTGCCGAAATCCGTTTAGCCGCCGCCGACACGGCGGTGAGGGGCAAGCCTCCAATCTCACCGCCGTACCGGCGGCGGCTAAACATCTCACCATACACGATCTCTCAGGAATGTGTGAATTTGTAGGGTGGGTCGAGGGACGAAGACCCACGCACAAGCCGGGTGCCATGGTCCACGCTTGCGTGGCCGTGTTGCACAACGCTTCGTCGCCCCGCTCAGCAAAAACCTATCGCGCGCGGAGGCGCAGGGACGCGGAGTCTTTTCCTTCAATCTCTTCTTTGCGTCACTGCTCGCAAATCCTATCGCCTTACTTCCCGAGTGGGTCTTCGCTACTGATCATCCGCCAAACATGTCCTTGATCCCCAGCATTCCTCTCAGCCCATGAACAGCCGCGGGCGTCTCCACTTTACGCAGAGCGATCATAGTCATATCGTAACCGTTCACGGGTCTCAGAACCATTCTGAGATGTTTTGCCGCTGAACG
>CAYYOX010000394.1:0-3272 GCA_964473065.1 uncultured Planctomycetaceae bacterium
TTGATTGAGGCTAGCATTTTACTGACTGTTCGGGCGGAGATTCGTACCATCGCCTGGAGGACTGGCAGCAGGGAGATCCCAAGGCCGGGTAATTGATCGTCCGCCAGTGGTTCCGGTTCGGGCTCACCGCTGTAGGGTCGCATGGGCAGATCGAGCCAGCGGTTCATCAGGCGGCAAACCAGCAGCCCCACGATGGCCGTGGGCAACCCGATCAGCGAGCCGCCGATAATCATCACGCCGAGGTCGATTCCCAGCGTATCGGCCATCAGCAGCGGTCCGGGCGTGGGCGGGACCAGGGTGTGCGTCAGGGCCCCGCCGGTGGCGATGGCTGTGATGTAGAGCACATAGTTCTTGTGCGTGCGACGCCAGAGCGAGCGGGCCAAGGGAACCAGCAGGTAGAAGACCGTATCGAAGAAGACGGGCACCGAGAGCACAAACCCGCTCCCCATCAGGGCGAGCGATGCCCGTTTTTCGCCTAGCACTTTCAAGAACGAGCGGACGATCCTATCGGCGGCCCCGCTGTCCATCAGGCACTTGCCGATCACGGCGGCCAGGGCGATCACGATCCCGATCCCGCCGGCCGTTTCGCCAAAGGCCTCGGCCACGCGTTTGATCTTCTCGCCGAACTGGCCGGGCGAGAGCAGACTGACCAGCATGGCGGCCGAGATCAGGGCCACAAAGGCGTTGACCCGCAGCAGAAGGATCATGCCGATAACCGTAACGATGCCAAGCAATAAGATCAACAGCGGCACAATTTGCGGGTCGATCATGGAAGCAGGGGTCAGGGGTTAGATATAAAGCCGCGACCGTTGGTCGCGCCAGGATGCCGATTGACGCTACGTTTTCATGGTCGTTGTTCGCGACCTTTGTATGGGGCGATTTGTATGGGGCGCGACCAGCGGTCGCGGCTTTATAGACTCTACTGGGCGTCTTTGCTTATGGTGAACCCTTTGAGGAACCAGCCGGTCGATTCGCTGGTGACGGTCATGGTCGCGGGACCGAGATAACGTCGCACGACGTCGAACTCGGGCAGTTCGCTGCCGTCGATCTTTTGCCGGCGAACCTCGCCCTTCTTACCCTCGCCGAACATGGCGTTGAGCAGGCGTCCCATCATGGTTTCGCTGACCGGCATTTTTCCTTGCCGGATCAGTTCGTAGGTGGGGCGATATTCTTCGTCGGTCCGAGAGAAGCTCCGCAGGGCCATCTCTTCGAGGTTGAGTTTCTTGATGGCATTATCGATCATCCGATAGTCGATCGCCCGGCCGAGCGTTTCTCGTTCTTCGGTCGGCTGAAGGACCTTCTTCAGGTAATCGTAATCCGACGCAACGAACAGATGCCCGTGGGCCACGGTGATCGCGGCATTGGGAAATAGCCGAGGAGGCTCGTCCTCGTCTTCCTCTTCAAGGGGCTCTTCGTCCGGGGTCAAGGAGGGCAGGCCACCGATCTCGGGTTCGGGGATCTCGGGTCCCTCGTCCTCTTCCACCATTTCCCAAATGATGTGCCCTTCGAACTCGCGTCGCTCGGCGCCCGCTTCATTCTGCATGAGCCGATTGATGGCCTTTTGCACGGCTTGGCCGTCGGTCGTTTCGATGGCAAAGAGGAGCCGCTCGCTGGTCGGAGTAATCGGCAGTATGTAGTCGGTAATCACGGTGATTCGCTGGCCGAGATGGCGTATCAACTCTTCGCGAAGATCGATTTGCGGCCCCTCGTCCTTGAGGCTTTGGAGCACCTCTTCCCAAATCCCCGACTGCTCTTCGTAAACCCTCAGCAGATTGTCCCGCTTGCGGACCACATAGATTTCGTTTTGATTGCGAATTTCCCAGACGCGCCCGGCACGTTTGGTGGTGATTTTGACCGCTTGTACCAGCGGGATTCGCAGTTTCTTGAACTCCTTGTCGAACTCGTCGGGCAATTTCCCCTGTTGCAGGTCGCCTTCGCACTTCACATCGGCGCTGAAGCGGAACATGGCCCCGCCGACCAGTTCGTCGAACAGCGGGCCAAAATTGTCGAAGGCGTTGAGGATATCGAAGTAGAACGTGACATAGGTCGCCACATCGCGGGGAACCCAACGTTGCGGCGTGTGTTCGGTGCTGTTCGGGAGGACCAGCATCTTCATGGCTTTTTGGTACGGCGGCGGGGCGTAGACGACTGTGCGATGCATCAGTTCGTACCCTCCCGTGGCAAGGTCGACATAGCCGCCAACGCCTTGGATAGAACCGATCCCTTGGTTTTGCAGGACCTCCAGGACGCTCTTCCCTTTGCGGCGTTTTTCTTCGGCTATGGCCGCCTGAATCGCCTCGACATAGTTCAAGGGGTGGATGAACCAGCGGATTTGAGAAACTTTCTCGTCCGTGTCCTGGTTGCATCGTTGCATGACATGCTGAAACGCCGGCACATCGGCCAAGGTGGCGGACTCCTGGCCCTTGAGTCGCCCGAGGATGCCTCGCAATACACCCAAGTCGTTCGCCACGCCCAGCATGTTGTCCGTGAGGAAATAAAACGCTTGGCCCGGCTTGCTGAGCGGATCGTCCTCACGAGCGGGAATGTCGAAGCGAATCACCGCCCTGTCGCTTTCGGGTACGTTGATCATCGACCGCTTGGCGTCGAGCTTCAACAGGGTGGCGGAGACCTTTTCCAGGAACTCCGTGGCTTGGGGGATGTTGCCGGTGACGTCCATCACGATCGCCAAGACCGGTTTCTCCGGCTCCGGCAGGATCAACGCCACCGCAAGTTCGCCGGCGGGGACCCCTTTGAGGTCATCTATCGTCAGGCCCAGTCGCTCGCGCACGCGAGCCCAACGGTCCTCGAACTGATGCATCAGGTCGTCGGCAAACGGCTTCATGACCGGGTCGGCCATGAGTTGGCCCAACTGCGTCTTTTTCCAATGCTTAACCAACAGCTCGACGTCGGCCACGGCCACAAAACCGGTCGTGGTATCGGGGAACAGGTTCTCGGCCGGCTCGGCGCCTAGCGCGATCGTTCCCGCGACCGCCAGCCACAGACCAACCGTCCAACCCGCCACATGACTCCTGATGCGCGACACGTAAAACACCTCCCAATGCAATGCCGAAAACAGCGTAGTTTACCTAACACAAAAACCCAACCACAAGCTACAAAGTGTACCGGCGCGAGGGAATCGACGCTAGAGCGATTAGTCAACTTAGGCAAACTGCTCGGTAGTGAAAAACGCCAGTCTGGGGGTAAACGGGAATTGGAGTATCGCATCTTCCCTACCTTGCCCCTTTTGTGGCTGCGCTGGCCAGAGCGCGGTA
>CAYYOX010000394.1:3372-6775 GCA_964473065.1 uncultured Planctomycetaceae bacterium
CCCAGGGCGAGATTACCGAGCAACAGATTCTCGACCATCCCTGGCTGCAGCGGCTGAGACAAATTCATCAACTGCAATCGGCCTGGCTGGTTTTTCCCACCGCGGAGCACACCCGATTCCAGCACGTGCTTGGGGCGATGCACTTGGCCTCTCTGGCCGTGGAGGCTCTGTTCCCCAGCCTTCAGAAAGTTTGTCCCGAGGTGCCCAGCCGCGGCTATGTGGAATCGTTGTTGCGCATGGCCGCGTTGTTGCACGACGTGGGGCACGGCCCGTTCGGTCATTTTTTCGACGCCCATTTCCTGGCCGACTATGATCTGAACCACGAAACGCTCGGCAGCGAGATCATCCGACGTGAAATGGCGCCGTTGATCCGGGGGATCCGGCGCAGTCCCAACAGCCGGCTGGCGGACGATGAAACGCTCGACGTGGACCAGATTGCGTTGCTGATCTCGCGCCCCAAGCAGCCCGACCAAACGGAGAGTCCCCGCTGGCTGTTGCTGTTGCGAGGTCTGTTCAGCGGGCTGTACACGGTCGACAACATGGACTTCGTGCTGCGAGACGCCTACATGTCGGGCTACAGCACCAAGGCCTTCGACCTGCAACGCTTGTTGCACTACAGTTTCTTCACCGACAAGGGGCTCACGATCCACGAGCGGGGGCTCTCGGCGTTGGTCCAATTCATTTCGGTTCGGGCCGAGTTGTTTCGCGCGATCTACTTCCATCGCACCGTGCGGGCCATCGACCTGACGCTGCAAGAACTGTTTGCCAAGAGCAAACGGCATCTTTTTCCCGGCAATCCGTTGGACCACCTGGAAGAATATCGGCAACTGACCGAATGGTCGCTCTTGGCCAAGGTCGGCGGGTGGGCTGAAAGCAGCGATCCGACGCTGCGGGGATTGGGACGCGAATGGCAGCGATTCTCGCGGCGCGAGATTCCTTGGAAAATGGCCTGCGAGCGAACGATCTTCTTTGCCCCCGGACAGGCGGAAGGCGCCAGCATATTCGGCGAGGAGGAGACGTTCGAGCAGGCGGTTCGAGCCCAGTTGCCCGACGACCTGAAGGACATGCCCTTGCGAGTCGACACGGCTCGGCATGTCCATCGTCCGGGCTCTGCGACACCCGCTGCGGGCCAGAATTTCCTTTTCGAGCCGGCCACGCAACGAATCCAGGACCTCGACGATCGCGAGTTATTTCGTCGGTTGGCTATCAGCTACCGGATTTGCCGGATCTACACGCGTGACGGGCACGAAGTTCCCCAACTGGCCGCCGCGATGGATCGATTGACCGGCGCAGGCGGCGCCGACGACGCGACCAACATGTAAGAGTTCATCAGGCCGAAAGCCAGCCACTATGGTTCATCCCGCGTTTCGCCAATATCGCAACAAGATCCTGCTGGCGGCAGGGGCGTTCCTTTTTGCCGTGATCGTCTGCGAGATCGGATTGCGGGTGATGGACTACACGTACTCTCCGATGAGCATCGAAATCCGGGAAGACGCCCAGGAATGGCGACACTTTCACGCCTTTTCCCACGATTTGTTCGTCTACGATCCGAAGCTCCATTGGCGTCCCAAGAAGGCTTGCTCGGACTTCAACTCGCAAGGTTTTCGAGGAAGATTGCTCCAGCCGGAGAAGCGGTCGGATGAATTCCGCATCTTTACGGTCGGCGATTCCAACACGCTGGGCTGGCAATACGGGTCCAGTTGGCCCGGCTTTCTGAACCGGCGCATGATCAAGTTGCACCCGCGCAAGTATGTGATCAACGCCGGAGTTTACGGATACTCGTCCTACCAGGGGCTGAAGCGATTCGAGGAAATCCTCGAGCATCAGCCCGACATGGTTTTGGTGAGCTTCGGTAGCAATGACGGCCATCACGTGGTGATCCCGGACGCAGAATTTCATGCGGGGAAATTCGAGAACCCGATCTTCCGCACAAGAATCGGGCACCTGATCATTGCCATCTGCGACCGCATTACCGCCCGACGAGCCGGGGCACAGAGTACCGAGCGGGTCCCTCGCGTCAGCCTTCAAGAGTATCGGCGGAACCTGGAAGAGTTCATCCGGATTTCCGAGGCCAACGGCATTCAATGCGTTCTATTGACCCGACCATATCTTGGCGAGTCGCAGGACGAGAACAAATGGAAGACGCACGCGCCTAAGTACCGAGCGGTGACCATCGAAGTGGCCCGAGAGCACTCGGTTCCCTTTATCGACATCTACGAGTTCTTCAAAGACAAGGAAGAATTCTTCCTGGACGAATCGCATTTCAACGTCGATGGCCACAAATTGGCCGCCCATATTGTCCTACTGCATCTGCGAGCCAGGGTACCCGGAATCTACCCGGATCGCGTGACCCAATCCCCCACACACCCGACCGACCAATAGCCGCCATGACGAAAACGGAACTCTACGCACAACTTGCCCGCCAACTGGGCGCTCTGCTTGGGGGCGAACGGAACCCGATCGCCAACGCGGCCAACATGGCGGCGCTGATCTATCAGACGCTTCCCGATTTGAACTGGGCCGGGCTCTACTTGCTCGACGGCGAGGATTTGGTGCTCGGCCCCTTCCAAGGCCGCCCGGCCTGTACGCGGATTCGCCTTGGCAAAGGCGTCTGCGGCACGGCAGCCGAGCAGCGACGGACGCTCGTGGTGGAAAACGTCCACGAGTTCCCCGGCCACATCGCTTGCGACGCGGCGTCCAACTCGGAAATCGTCGTGCCGATCATCACCGCCGAAGGGCTGTGCGGCGTGTTGGATCTGGACAGCCCCCTGCCGGGACGTTTTGACACGGAAGACCAAGCCGGGCTGGAGCAGATCGTGCGGATCTTCGTCAGGGCGACGGATCTTGACCCGGCGGGACCTATCGGCGAACTGCCGGAAGAAGTATAATCTGCCGTCTGATCGAACTAACAGAATAGCTCCTTAACCCACAAGCCGCTTGCGGCTTTGCAGGCCATGCCCAAAAACCTCAACCAATACGAAAACCCCCTGATCTCTCGTTACGCCTCGCCGGAGATGAGCGAGATCTTCAGCCCGCAACGAAAATTCAGCACATGGCGGCGGCTTTGGGTCGCCTTGGCCGAGGCGGAAGCGGAACTGGGGTTGCCGATTACCGCCCAGCAGGTCGAGCAACTCAAGGCCCATGTCGACGACATCGATTTCGAGGCGGCCGCCGGTTACGAACGTCGGCTGCGACACGACGTGATGGCCCATGTCCACGCCTACGGCGATGTGTGGCCCGACGCACGTGCCATTATCCACCTGGGGACGACCAGTTGCTTCGTCACGGATAACACCGCTCTGCTGCTGTTGCGAGACACCTTACAATTGCTAGGCAAGCGGCTGGCGGCCGGCATCGATCGCTTGGTGGCGATCGCGGACCGGCAATCAGTCTTGGAGCTTCA
>CAYYOX010000395.1:0-3693 GCA_964473065.1 uncultured Planctomycetaceae bacterium
CAACAAGCCTCTGCTTGCCGACATCGACCGACTGCTGCTCATCAAGCGACACGACTCGGTCGGCGTGTTTCACATGTGCGATCAGTACTACGGCTGCAACGCCAAGCCGGGTGGCGGGCTGTTCGTGCTGGAGAATCCCTTCGGGGCGAACCCGAAGCTGGTCAACTTGCTCGAAAACTCCACAGTTGAAAACGGCCGGCTGAAGGGGCAAAAGCTCGAAGGCGGCGCGTTCCTTTCGCCCGAGGTCTCGTACGACGGTCGGACGATCCTGTTCGCCTATACGCAGGCCAAGGCCTACGAGAAGCATCGTGGCAAGGAAGCTTACGAGTGGGGGCCCGAGATTAGCTACCATATCTTCAAAGTCAATGCCGACGGGACCGCCCTGGTTCAGCTCACCGACGGCGACGCCGACGATTTCGATCCGTGCTTCCTACCCAACGGCCGGATCGTGTTCGTCTCCTTGCGGCGCGGCGGGTATTTGCGTTGCGGTCGCCACTGCCCGGTCTACACCATGCACTCGATGGAACCCGACGGTAGCAACATCGTCTGCATCAGTTTCCACGAAACGCACGAATGGCAGCCCAGCGTGAACAACGACGGGATGCTCGTCTATACGCGCTGGGATTATGTCGACCGCGATACGAACATCGCCCATCACTTGTGGACCTGCTACCCCGACGGCCGCGACCCGCGTTCGTTCCACGGCAACTATCCGACGCGTCGGGAAGGCCGGCCTTGGATGGAGATGAGCATCCGCGCGATCCCCGGCTCGCACAAGTATGTGGCCGCGACCGGCGCCCATCACGGCAATGCGTTCGGCTCGCTGGTGCTGATCGACCCGCGGATCGAAGACGACAACGCCATGTCGCAGTTGACCCGCTTGACCCCCGACGTGCCTTTCCCCGAGGCCGAGGGTAAGCCCGAGCGAAACTACATGTGCTACGGCACGCCTTGGCCGCTGAGCGAGGACGACTATCTGTGTGTTTACGATGCGAAGGCGAAGAATCGCGGAATCTATTGGATCGACGGCCAGGGCGCCAAGGAGTTGATCTACCGCGACCCGGAGATTTCGTGCCTCAGCCCGATGCCGCTTCGGCCGCGTCCGGTGCCGCCGGTAATCCCCGACCGGACCACGCAATTGTCCGACAAGGACCGCCCGGCCACGGTAGGCGTGATGAACGTCTACGACAGTGATTTTGCATGGCCCAAGGGGACCGAGATCACGGCCTTGCGAGTAATCCAGCTTTTGCCCAAGAGCACGCCACCGCCCAACGAGCCGCGTGTCGGCGTGGCCAATCAGACCAACGCCCGGGCCGTGCTGGGGACCGTGCCGGTGGAACCCGACGGCAGTGCCTACTTCGAGGCGCCCGCCGGGATGCCGATCTATTTCCAGGCCCTGGACGCGGACGGTCTGGCGGTGCAGTCGATGCGCTCGGCCACCTACCTTCACCCGGGCGAAAACCTCACGTGTCAGGGGTGCCACGAGAAGAAACACCGACCGCCGCAGGTGCCGGAGAAGCTTCCGCTGGCCATGCAGCGGGCTGCGTCGAAGATCCAAGGCGACGCGGATGGCTCCAACCCGTTCAACTACCCCCGGCTCGTTCAGCCCGTGCTGGATCGCCACTGCGTCGACTGCCATCGGGACGAGGAGGCGTTGGATCTAACGGGTGTCGTCGAGGGCCGCTTCACGCGGTCGTACAACAACCTGGCCGGCAAGTACGGTTTCTATTTCCACGTAGGCAACGGTTCGATCAATGAGGGCGTGCACGGCGGCAGTCGAACGATCGCCGGAAAGTTCGGCGCCCGGGCGTCGAGGCTACTGAAGTATCTCGGCGAAGCGCATTACGGCGTGAAACTACCGCCGGAAGATTTCCACCGCCTGACGCTCTGGCTCGACTGCAACTCGGAATTCCTCGGCGCCTACGAGAACGCACCGGCCCAACAGCGCGGCGAAGTGGTCATGCCTTCGTTGCAGTAGTACGGGCGAATCCGCGTTAAGCCTGGACTTTCTCCCCTCTCCCTTTGGGAGAGGGGCCGGGGGTGAGGGCCTAGGAAAGACGTTTCTCGGTGAATCGCCCTCACCCTAACCCTCTCCCAGAGGGAGAGGGGACCAATTTGCAAGAGTCCAGTTAACCGTTAGCGAAACGCCGCCTTCGAAGCAAGGCCATCAAACCGCCGCCTATCAGACCGGCCGCCAACAGGGCGAATGTACCCGGCTCGGGTACCACGGCCGTGCGTACGGCGCGTGCGAAGTTGTAGATGCGGATGTCGTCACCTTGCGGTCCGAATCCGCCCGCCCAGTCGGCCGGATCGCCGCTTTTGGGATCGCTTCGTTGGGCCCCCGCGCCATGGACGTTGACCAGCACCTCGTTCCCCCAAGGATCGGTCACCACGCCGAACGCCTGACCAAAAGCAATATACGCGGCCGTGCTCGCCGCTCCCACATGCGGAGGTCCTTGCAAGAGTGTCGTGCTGGTCCAGAAATAGGACTCGGTGTCGGTCATTTCGAAGATCGGATCGATGGCCGCACTTTGCATCAAGACGTCGGCCGCATCGGGGGCACGCGTGTAGTCGACGATGCTTTGCAACTCCTTGGCGTTAGGCAATCGCCAATCGTCATGCCCTGCCGTCTCGAGGTTCTCGGCATAATCGAGCGATTCTTCCCAGTTCATGGCCGTGCCGCTGTCGGCCTTCATCCACATCCGGCCCGTGGCCGTATCGGTGATCGTGCCGTCGCCGTTGTCGACATAATTGTTCTGGCCGTAATCCGTGTTTCCTCGCACGTAGCGAACGAACTGAGTTAGTTCCTCTCCGGTCGGATGTTGCTTGGGGTATCCCTTGATCCGACCGTCTGCGAAGTTGACCCCGAACACGGCCGCGTCACCGCCAAAGACCGTTCCCACATACTCGGTAGCCGACCAGTATTGCCCGTCGATGACCCGCTCCCCAAGACTCTCGTCGCCGAACCGGAAGTCGAAATAGTTGGTATCGATGAAGGGGGTCAGAGAAAAGCTGCTGCCGCGAAAATCGGTCAAGGAGTAGAGTTCCTTGATCGTCGGCAGGCGCCAGTCATCGTGGCCTGCCAGACCAAACGTCCCGGCCCCGGCGACCGCTTCGGAAAACGTCGACTGGTTGACCAGATCCGGGCTCTGTTGCCACATCAGCCCGGTGTTCAGGTCCGAGATCGTCCCATTGCCGTTGTCCTGGTAAGCGGCCTGGGTGCCCTGGTACTGAGCGTCCTGGCCGTAAAACGCCCCGCCGGGCAGCGGTGGCGAAATGACGTTGCCGATATCGTCGTAGCAGGCTGTTTGCCCGGTGTCGACGATCGCATACGTGGCAGCCAGGGCCGAGGGGACCGAAAGGCAGCAAACCGCGGCGAAAACCAAGATATCAAGGCGTTTCATGGGATGGCTCCTTACCAGCATGGGTAATTCGAGATCTTGTCGAATGTGAGAAAAGATGCGTTCCAAAGTACATAACGGGCATGACGACCGTTTATTGCACCGGCGGCGAAAAAAACTCGATGCGTCCCCGGCGGCCATACGCCGCCTATTGCCGTGGGGCGGTCGTCGAGGTATGTTGTGGCTGTCCAGCGAGTTGCGTTGGGAATCTCCGTGAAACCACAATTGAGGGCAACCTACCATGCTTTCGCGATATGTTTTCCTTTTCAGCGCGGTCGGCACCATCTTGCTT
>CAYYOX010000395.1:3703-6772 GCA_964473065.1 uncultured Planctomycetaceae bacterium
GCGTATGGCACACGATCATGGGCCGGTCGATCATGCGCAGCGAAGAGGTCACGCTGGCCGAGTGTTTTCAGGCGTCCGGCTATCGCACGGGCATGTTCGGCAAGTGGCACTTGGGCGATAACTATCCATGCCGCCCGCAAGACCAAGGCTTCGACGAGACGTTCTACCATGGCGGCGGCGGCGTGGGGCAAGGGCCCGACTACTGGGGTAACGATTACTTCGACGACACCTACTTCCGCAACGGCACGCCCGAGAAGGTCGAAGGTTACTGCACCGACGTCTGGTTCGACAACGCCCTGCGGTTCATCGAGCAGCACAAGGACGGCCCGTTCTTCGCCTACCTGTCGACCAACGCGCCGCATGGCCCGTACCTGGTCGACAAAAAGTACTCGCAGCCGTACCTCGACCAGGGCGTGCCGCGGACCATGGCTCAGTTCTACGGCATGATTACCAACATCGACCAGAACATGGGCCGGCTGATGTCGCGGCTCGAAGAGTGGGGACTGGCCGAAAACACCGTCTTGATCTTCATGACCGACAACGGCTCCGCGGCCGGATGGCGGGCCGGGCGAAACGAGCCCGGCACATGGAAAGGCTACAACGCCGGCATGCGCGACGGCAAGGGTTCACCCTATGACGGTGGGCATCGGGTCCCCTTTTTCGTCCGCTGGCCCGACGGCAAGATCGGCGGCGGACGCGACATCGGCCAACTCGCGGCCCATATCGACGTGCTGCCCACGCTGATGGAACTCTGCAACCTGCGGCGACCCGAGGGTCCGAAGCTCGACGGCATCAGCCTGGCCCCGTTGCTCCGAGGTGACAAAGAGTCGCTAGCTGAGCGGACGCTGCTGGTCCACTCACAGCGGATCCCTTATCCTGAAAAATGGCGCATGTGCTCCGTGATGACCGAACAGTGGCGGTTGATCAACGGCGAGAAACTCTACGATATCCAGACTGACCCGGGCCAGCAAAACGACTTGGCGGCCGAACATGGCGAGGTCGTGCAACAGCTTCGCGGGGAGTATGACAACTGGTGGACGAGCCTTTCGACGTCGTTCGACGAGTTAGTTCACATCGGCATCGGTTCCGAGTCCGAGCCCCGCACGCAACTGCACCCGCACGACTGCCACGTCACCTCGCAAAAGATGTCGTCCTGGCACCAGGGGCACGTCCGCGACGGACACCTCGGCAACGGTTTTTGGGCAATCGACGTAACGCGTCCCGGCCGTTACGAGTTCGAGCTGCGCCGCTGGCCCGACCACACCGATCGGCCGATCGAAGCCAAGCACGCCCGACTAAAAATCGGCCAAACGGACCTTAACCACCCGGTCGACCCGACCGACAAGAAAACCACCTTCACAGTCGACCTCCCCGCCGGACGCACGCGACTGCAAACCTGGCTAACCACCGCCAACGACAAAACCCACGGCGCGTATTTCGTTTACGTAAGCCGCGTAGAGTAACCCACCGCCGCTTGCCGCTTTGCAACGCCTACCCTGCCGGCTTCCTACCTCTGGTCTCATTGCCGAATGCGGACCCGGTTTTCATCAACGACCCAAAGGCTGTTTCGGATTGCGTGGGTTCCGAGCAGTTCAACGGCACGGCGCACCAGAGCTAATATATGCGTCTTGTCTTGCTGTTTGACGTTCAGGGCAATGATCCCGGGATACTCCGATGGAGGGTAGGTCCGGATGTCCGAAAAGCCTCGATCAAGTGTGACCAAAATCCGTTCTTCATCTTGGCAGACATGCCCGATAACTGCGTCCGTCTTGCCTTGCAGACCTTCTTCACAAACGGTTTGCGCATCATGGTCCGCTTGCCGAAGGATTTCCACGCACTCGGTCGGCAGATTCTCGTCGATCTTGAATTTCACTACGCCGATCCTTCGGGCATCGCCACCACATGCTCCTTGGTCAATTCGGCCGCATAGGCGATTGCTGCCAGGACATCCTCCCGTTCGAGCGAAGGATAGCTCGCCACGATTTCATCATGACCGAGATCCTCGGCCAGATTATCCAGCACCACCGACACCATCACCCGCGTCCCGGCAATGCAAGCCTTCCCATGGCACACTTCCGGGTCAACCGTAATTCGATCTCGCCAGTTCATTGGTTAACTCCTGAAAATTGGGGTGATTGCAAGACGGTCGCATTATACACATGCCGCTTGCGGCTTTGCAATGCCTACCCCGCCCGATCGAACGTAAACTGGCCGTCGCGGTGATCGATCTTGACGCGGGCGCCCTCGCTGAACTGGCCCTTGAGCAGTTCGACGGCCAGGGGGTTTTGGATCTGTTGCTGGATGACCCGTTTCAACGGACGGGCGCCGAATGTGGGGTCGTAGCCTTCCGTGGCGATCGCGTCGATGGCCGCGTCGGTTACTTCCAACTCGATGCCCTTCTCTTGAAGTTGATCCTTTAGCCGATCGACTTGCAGGCCGACGATCGTGTGGATCTGCTTCGAGTCCAAGGGGTGGAAGATGATCGTCTCGTCGATCCGGTTGAGGAACTCCGGCAGGAAACGTGTGTGTAGGGTTTCGGTCACGCCGTCGCGCATTTCCTTTTCGCTGCCGCCTTCTCGGGCGATCTCCTGGATCAGTTGGCTGCCGATGTTGCTGGTCATCACGATGATCGTGTTGGTGAAATCGACCGTATGGCCCTGGTTGTCGGTCAACCGGCCGTCGTCGAGCACCTGCAAGAGGATGTTGAACACGTCGCGGTGGGCCTTTTCGATCTCGTCCAGCAAGAGCACCGCATAAGGCCGACGCCGCACGGCTTCGGTCAGCCGCCCGCCCTCTTCATAACCCACGTAGCCCGGAGGGGCGCCGATCAGCCGGCTGACCGTGTGGCGTTCCATGAACTCGCTCATATCGAGCCGGATCATGGCGTTCTCGTCGTCGAACATCACCTCGGCCAACGCCTTGCAAAGCTCGGTCTTGCCCACGCCGGTGGGGCCCAGGAACAGGAACGAGCCGGTCGGCCGGTTGGGGTCTTGCAGGCCGGAGCGGTTGCGTCGCACGGCATTCGAGACGGCCTCGACCGCCTCGTCCTGGCCGATCAGCCGCAGGTGG
>CAYYOX010000396.1:0-1290 GCA_964473065.1 uncultured Planctomycetaceae bacterium
CGACGGCGGTCGTTATCTGGTCTCGGCCGATGGGAAAGCGGTCACCTGCAGCGTCCACGGCTCGGCCGCGGCACCCAAGCAACTACCCGCCCCGGCGCCCAACAGCCCCATGGGCCGCCTGATGAAAGAGTTCGGCGGCCTAACCACCGAGTTGACCTTCCTGGAAGACGGCCTACACGCCGTACTAACCATCAACCGCAAGTAAGCCGCTTGCGGCTTTGCAGGCAACTACTTCCTAAAGTTCCACTTTGCAAACGGCGAGTCGGTTCGCGCGTCGCGCATGATCTGCTGAGTTTTCAAGGCAATGTCCGGATTCTCGGCGGCTAGGTCCGTGGTCTCGCCGATGTCGGTTTGCAGGTCGAAGAGCTGGACCGGGGCGTCGGGGTTCTTCTTGGCGTTGGGCCGAACAGCTTTCCACTTTCCGAGGCGCACGGCCTGCATCCGGCCGTATTCCCAATACAGATACTCGTGTTGCGTTTGGTTCGGCCCGCCCAGCAGCGTCGGCGCGAAACTGACGCCGTCGATCTCGTCAGGCGATTTGGCCCCGGCCACCTCGGCCAAGGTGGGTAGCACGTCCCAGAAGGCCGAGAGGTGATCGGTTTGCGTGCCGGGCTGGACCTTGCCCGGCCAGCGGGCGATCATCGGCACGCGAATCCCGCCTTCATAAAGCGACATCTTCAGCCCGCGCAGAGGTCCGGCACTTTGGAAGAAGTCGCTGTCGGCCCCGCCCACCTTGATCGTCGGGCCGTTGTCGCTGGTGAAGATCACCAGCGTGTTCTCGCTCAATCCCAACTCTTTCAACAGGTCGACGATTTGGCCCACAACGCGGTCCATCCGGCTAACCATGGCCGCATAAGCGGCACGCGGCGTGGGATGCGGCTGGTATCCGCGTTTGCCGTCGTAGGGCTTCTCGGGAAACGCCCCGTCATACTCGGCCAAGGAATCGTCGGGCACCTGGAGCGCCAGATGCGGAATCGTGAAGGGCAGATAGAGAAAGAACGGCCGCGAACGGTTCTCGCGAATGAATTGCAAGGCCTGTTCCACGATCAGGTCGTGCGAGTAGTGCTCTCCGGTCACGTTCCCTCGCACGTTGCCTTCGAGCAACTCCTTGCGGTCGTTGTGCCAAAGGTGCGTGGGATAGAAGTTATGGGCCTCGCGCTGGCAGAGGTAACCGTAGAAGAGGTCGAACCCCTGGCGATTGGGCGCGCCGGTCGTGCCGGGCCCGCCAAGGCCCCACTTGCCCATGGCCGCCGTCACATAGCCGGCCTGCTGCAATACGTGTCCCAACGT
>CAYYOX010000396.1:1390-6754 GCA_964473065.1 uncultured Planctomycetaceae bacterium
ACTTGCCCATGGCCGCCGTCACATAGCCGGCCTGCTGCAATACGTGTCCCAACGTGACCGTATCCGGCAGCAGCGGTCGTTGACCTTCCAGTTTTGGATCTCCCCAGACATCACCCCGCTCCGGCAGCTCGTCATTGCCGCGAATATACGCATGGCCCGTGTGCCGACCGGTCATCAGCACACAGCGCGACGGGGCACACACGGCACTGCCCGAATAGTGTTGCGTAAACCGCATCCCCTCGTCGGCCAACCGATCGATGCACGGAGTCTTGATCTTGGTCTGCCCGTAGCAACCCAACTCGGCATAACCCAAATCGTCGGCCATGATGTAGACGATATTCGGCTTGGATGTTTTGGAGGGTTCGGCGCCTCGCACAGTGCCGGACAGGGTTATCAACAATCCGCACAAGATCAAGCATCGAAATCGTCGTCGCACGGCATACCCCTTTCTTCTTGTAGGGTGGGTCAAGGAACGAAGACCCACGCTGCACTAAATGACCAAATCCAAATGACGAAATCCAAATGACGAATGACGAAGTACGTTTCTTCCTTTCGTCATTATCCTTCGTGTGGGTCTTCGTCTCTCGACCCCCCCTACATGTTTTCAAGATCGTGCTGCATGGCGGCCAGGCGCTCGGCCTGGGTCGCTTTGATCGCCGGGAGATCCTGGCTGGCCTCGGGCGGGTCGTAGGCGAACATGTAGAACTTCACCTTCGGCTCCGTACCCGAGGGGCGCACCGCGATGTAGTTGCCCTCTTGTTCCAGATCCAAGATGACCATGTCGCCGGTCGGACCGTCCAGGGGATGCGGCTGGCTGCCGAGTTGCGTCGCCGTGCCGCCCAGATAGTCGCGCGAACAGACGATCTTCATGCCGGCGATTTGCTCCGGCGGCTCGCTGCGGAATCGGGCCATCAGGGCCTTCATGTCGTCCATACCCTTCTCGCCCGGCATCTGGACCGAGATGGTATTTTCCGCGTGGCAGCCGTGCCGGGTGAATAGTGCATCGAGCTTCTGGTGCAACGAAAGCCCCTCGGATTTCAATCGGGCGGCCAACTCGGCCAAGAGCATGGCAGCCACGGCCGCGTCCTTGTCGCGTGCGTATTGGCCGGTCAGGAAGCCGTACGACTCCTCGGCGCCGAAGACGAACTTCTCCGGCCCGCAATCGTCCATCACGCCGCCGATCCACTTGAACCCGACCAGCAAGTTGCCCTCGGTCCGGGCGCCGTAGGCGTCGGCGATGCGGCGGATCAGTTCGCTGGTGACCAGCGTTTTGACGACGTAATGTTCGGGCGTCAATTTGCCGTCCGCTTGCAGGGCGCCGAGCAGAAAATCGCTCAGCAGAGCGCCGATCTGGTTACCGGTTATGGTACCCCAGTCGCTCCCCGGTTCGGTCGAAAACGGTGCGGCGCAGCCGAGCCGGTCGCAGTCCGGGTCGGTGGCCATGATCAGTTCGGCGCCGGTCTGCTTGGCCCGTTCGATGATGGCGTCGAACACGGCCGCATTTTCCGGATTGGCCACGTGGCCCGGCACGTTGGGGAAGTCGGGATTCGGCGCGGCATGGGGCTCGAAGATCTCGACATCCTCGAACCCGTCGGCTGCCAGCACCGGCGGCACGGCCGATGCGCCCACGCCATGCAGCGGCGAGTAGATGATTTTCAGATCGCGCGGGCCGGGGATGCTTTGGGCCGTGACATTCTCGAAGAACGCCTTGTCGACTTCCTCCTGGCAGTAGACGATCCGGCCCTCTTCTATTCCTTGGGCGAACGCGATTCGCTTGATGTAGGTCACTTCCTGCATCTGCTTGATCGAGTCCTTGTCGTGCGGCGGCAGCAATTGGCCACCGGTCGACCAATAGACCTTGACCGCGTTGTCACTGGGCGGGTTGTGGCTGGCTGTGATCATGATGCCGCACGAGCAGTCCTTATATCGAACGGCGAACGACAGCTCGGGCGTGCTGCGATGCCCGTCGAGGAAGTAGACCGTGAACCCGGCCGCCGCCATGATCTGGGCACAAAGTTCGGCAAAGTGGCGCGAGCGATGTCGCGTATCGTAGGCGATGGCACAACTGAGCGGCTTGTCCTGGACGTGCTGCTTGACATAGTCGGCCAGGCCTTGGGCACTCTCGCCGATCGTTCGGTCGTTGATCGCGTTGCAGCCGATCGGATACATCTTGCCGCGGCGTCCGCCCGTGCCGAACGGGATGACCGTCCAAAACGCGTCGTCCAGCTCCTTCCACCTGCCCGAAGCGATATGGTCGATCACCTGTTCGAGATATTCCTCCAGGTAGGGCTCGGTCAGCCAGGTACGAATGTTTTCTCGCGCGGCGGGCGAGAGATTCGTTTCGGCCGCCGCCGAGTCCAATTGGGCAATCGCCGTTTCGAGATCCATCATCGTTGTGCTTTTGGTTGGGAGACTTAGGATTTGTAAAGGAATTACTTCCCGATTTCGGAGTTCAGTCGTTTAGCCGTCGCCGGCACGGCGGTGAGACGTTTAGCCGTCGCCGGCACGGCGATGAGATTGGCGATCTAGCCCCCACTGCCGTGCCGGCGGCGGCTAAACAAATTCCGGAATATTCCTTTACAAGTTCTTAGCATAGAATTCACCTCCTATTGTGGTCAATTGCGCGTGTGAAATAAAGGGGCTGTTCGAAAAGGGGTGGCGCGAAAGTGGGTAAGATGGCAAAAAGGGGAGATTGAACGCCCGGTTCAATTGGAAATGGCCAGGGAAATCCAATCTCGTTTTCGATGTGGCCGAAAGAAGCCCACCGGTTGCAACCCGTGGGCTTGAATCTGTTGTTTACCTCTTCAATTCGATGGTTTCTTCACTGGCCGCATCCAGCGGCAACTCGACGGTTGCTTTTGGCTCATCCGGTCGGGCCCAGCCGCCCAGGTGCATTACGATCCGCTTCGGTGGATTGCGGCGGGGCGGGTCGAGCCGTAAGGTTGCTTCGTGGCCGTTGTCGGAGACTCTTAGCTCGAAGCTGACCGGACCGAACGGCGTCGGTAAGTCTTTTAGCGCCGTGACCATGCCCGGCTGCGTCCAGGCCGGCGGCAAGCCCTCGAACAGGTGCAGTTCGTCGCTGCGGTCCAGGGCCAGCAGGTGGATGGTTAGCCGGATGAACTCGGCGCTGGCCCAGTTGTGGGGCATGTCGCCGACTTCCTCGGCGCCTTGGCCCAGCGGCTTCTGCTCTTCACGCCAGACCATCGTCGGTGCGGCATGGTTGGCAAAATCGTACAGCACCCGGGCCGCCTTCTGGCCTTCACCCTGCCAGAGCAAGGCATGGCCGTAGAACGAAGCGAAATAGTTCCAAATACCCTGGTTCATCCAGCCCGTGTCGAAGACCAGACCCTGGACCTCGGTCGCCTTGAGCATGTTCATGTTGCCCGTGACCAGCGGATCGTCCTTGGCAAAGAGTTGGCCCGGATAGACGGCGTGGCAGAAGGTCCACTGGCCTCGCTGCGGGGGAAAGTCCAAGGCGTTGGCCATCATGATGGGCAGGTACTGATTGCCGTGGCCGTCGGACCGCATCTCCCGCGCGGCCGCCTTGCGGAAGGTGGCATAGAAATCGTCGTACTCGGTCTGCCAAGCGTCGGCCGTGTCGTTTTCGTCGAGCCATCGGGCCGCTTCGATGGCCCATTTCAGACCGATTAGCGACCAGTAGACATTGCTGAACTCGGGTTTCTGCTGCTGGGGACCGTTGTTGAAGATCCCGCCGTCGACGTCGCCCCAAGGCATCAGGCGATATTCCAAAGCATTCGGATCGGCGGCCGTTTCCAGGTTTCTGAGCGAATGAATAAACGCGACGGCCCGTTTCAAGTTGGGCCAATGCTTTCGCAGCCACTCTTTGTCCTGGGTCAAGAACGCATGTCGCGTGACGGTCCAGAGCACCAGTCCCGACTCTTTCCAGAATCGGTCCTTCAGTTGAAATCCTCCGTCCTCTTCCTGGAAACCCATGAGGTAGTCGATTCCGGAGCGGGCTTCGTCGCCCCGGCCCAGCAGGGCGGCCGTCTCCAGCAGAAACGCTCCGTCGACAATCCACAGGCAGCGATACATGGTCGGCCCGACATGGAACGCCGGCAGTCCGTTCTTGATGTCCCGCGCCTGGTAGATGTTGCGGATCGACGAGTCGACCATGGCCTGGATCCCGGCGTCGGGAATCTGAATCGTATCGAACGGCAGGTTAGCGTCCCGGGTCCAATAGGCAACCGCCCGATCGCGGAGTTGCCGCGCCTCGTTCCATGTCAGGGCCGCCGCGTCGGGATAGCGGTTGCGATTGATCGTGACCACCAGCGACTCGTGCTGGCCGGGTGCCAACCGGATCGGTTCCAATCGGGCCCGGGCCTGTCGCGGCGAAATCGACTGAAACGACTCGATCGGCCGCGTCATCCGGCATCGCGTGTTATGACCGACGACCAGCAGTTCCCGCTCGGCGTCGTGGCGAAGGACCCGACCGTCCAGCAGAAGCTCCGGCGTGACGGTCGCCGGTTGATCACCCGTGTTGCGATAGCTGATGATGGTCAGATATTGCCGCGGCGGCAAGGGGGCATGGCCGCAGTTGGCGAACGCATAGGCCCGATCGTTGGCCAAGCCGGCGAGAATCTGCTCCGGCGGCGGCAGGCGGCCGTCGAATGCCCAAATCGCGTTGACGATCGGCGTTTTGTCATGGGCATCAGGTATGCCGTGGATGTCGATCGAGATAATCCCGTCGCGGTTGGCATCCGTCGCGACGAAGCGGTACAGGCTCGGCCGATTCTTACCCTTGTCGGCCACGGGATCGACGGTCTTGGGTTCCGCGCCTTCGACGGCAAGCTTCAGCGGTCGTTGGCCCGGCTTGTCCCAAAATCCCTCGCATAGGCCCACGACCACTTGCATGGCCTTGCCCGGCGAGACGCGCAATTGGTATTGAATCGGCGCGGCGAATCCCACGGCGGTGGATCCCACGGCAATATCGGCAAAGGCCGGGTCGCACGGCGTCTCGGGCTTGGCCCAGCCTGGAAGCGTCCGTTTGACCGCCGGGCCGTCCAGTCCGGTGACCAACTTCTCCCCGCCGACGCGAGTCAGCCGCGGCAGTATTTCCGTCTTCTCCGAGGGCGGCACGACAAATGTTTCCTCTTCGATCCGCACTGTGCCGATCGACGCTGTGCCGACCTGCTTCACCGTCCGCAGAATCGGAACGCGGGCCGAGTGGAGTTCCTGGCTAAGCCACTCGGACCCGCCGGCCACGCCGCAGTGGACCATCACGTCGAAGTTGCGCACGCCCGGGCTGGCGGGGTCGTATTCACTCAGCAATTGCCCTTCCTTACCCAGCACCACCTTATCCGGATCGTCCGGCAGCGAGACGGTCGATTGCCACCAGGGCAAGGC
>CAYYOX010000397.1:0-5123 GCA_964473065.1 uncultured Planctomycetaceae bacterium
GGGCCTTGCACCTGGGCCATGCGCTGAACAACACGCTGCAAGACATCCTGATTCCCCAGAAGCGGATGCAAGGGTTCGAGCAGCTCTGGATGCCCGGCACCGACCACGCGGGCATCGCCACCCAAGCGGTCGTCGAGCGACGATTGTTCACCGAAGAGAACACCACGCGGCACGACCTCCGACGCAAGGGGCTGGAAAAGCGCATCTGGGCTTGGAAGGAAGCCTATGAGATCCGCATCCTGGGCCAACTCAAAGAGATGGGCTGTAGCTGCGACTGGCAGCGGACCCGCTTCACACTCGACCCGGTCTGTGCCCGGGCCGTCCGGCACACGTTCTTCAGCCTCTTCAAGCAGGAGTTGATCTATCGCGGCAAACGGCTGGTCAACTGGGACACGGCACTACAGACGGCCGTCAGCGACGACGAAGTCTTTCACGAGACGGTCGACGGCCATTTCTGGTACTTCAACTACCCGGTCATCGACCCGAAGCCGGGCGAGCCGAAGCACGTGACGATCGCCACCACGCGGCCCGAGACCATGCTGGGCGATACGGCCGTGGCCGTGCATCCCGATCCCGAGGGCGCATTAAACGGCGCGGAAGCCGACCTTGTGGCCCGGTTGGAAAGTGCGTCGGAGCGCGAGAAGCCGGCCCTTGAGACCCAATTGGAAGAAGTACGCCAGCGTCGAACCGACATGCTCGACGCACTGATCGCGTTGCGCGACATGGCGCGCGACGGCCGCAAGCTGCTGCTGCCCTTGTTGCAGCGTGAGATCCCGCTGGTGGCCGACGAATGGGCCAAGCCGGAGCTGGGAACCGGCTGTGTGAAGATCACCCCGGCCCATGACCGGAACGACCATGAAGTCGGCCTGCGTCGCGACCTGCCGATGGTCAACATACTTAACCATGACGGCACGCTCAGCGAGGAAGCCGGCCCCTATCAGGGACAGACAGTGCTCGAAGCTCGCGAGAGCGTGCTGGCGGATCTCGAAAAACAGGGCCTGTTGGCGAAGACCGAAGAGCGGCAGATCGAATTGGCCCACAGCGACCGCTCGAAAACGCCCATCGAACCGCTACTAGCCGACCAGTGGTTCGTGAAGATGGACCGATTGGCTCAGACAGCCATGGATGCCGTGAGCGACGGCCGCGTAAAAATCATCCCAGCCCGATATGCCAAGGGCTATCACGATTGGCTGGCCGAAAAACGCGACTGGCCCATCAGCCGACAGCTATGGTGGGGACACCAGATTCCAGTCTGGTCACATGACTGTTGGAGTAAAGAAGAACTTGATGAGTGCATCAGTGAACTAAAAGCCGATCGGTATGTCATTGAGGAAAAGGCGTCTTATTTCGTTGAGGGATTAGAGTTTGATCTTGAACTAGCCAAGATGGGAGGGATGGATAGAGGATTTGCCGAGTTGACAACACCGATCGCAACTGTGCATGTCTGTATAACTGCTGACGCTAAAGACGTTGAAGACCATTTTGGAAATAAAGCTGACTATGAACAGCAGGAAGATGGCTCCTCAAACGAAATCGCCTATTGGATTCAAAGTGAAGACGTGCTCGACACCTGGTTCAGTTCGGCACTCTGGCCCCATTCGACCTTGGGTTGGCCCGAACAGACCGCGGAGTTGAAATACTACTACCCGACCAACACGCTGATCACCAGCCGCGACATCATTACGCTCTGGGTCGCGCGGATGGTGCTGGCCGGCCTGCATAACGTGGGCGAAGTCCCGTTCAGCGAGGTCTACATCCATCCGAAAATTCTCGACGGCTACGGCGAGGGGATGTCGAAGTCGAAGGGCAACGGCGTCGACCCGATCGACGTGATCGAAAAATTCGGGGCCGATTCGCTGCGGTTCGGGCTGGCCTATCTGACGACCGAGACCCAAGACGTGCGGATGCCGGTCGAGTTCGAGTGCCCGCATTGCAAAAAGCTGATCCCACAGACAAAGGCCAACCGCATCAAGCCGCGGGTGAAATGCAAGGACTGCGGCGGCGAGTTTTCCACACAATGGGCCGAAAAGCCCGAGGACACGGCTCTGCCGCGCGGGGCGGTGGTCAGCGATCGGTTCGAGGTGGCGCGAAACTTCTGCAACAAGCTCTGGAACGCCTCGCGATTTGCGATGATGAACCTCGAAGGATTCACGCCCGGCAAAGTGGCCGACGACGAGCTGCTGATCGAAGATCGTTGGATTCTCAGCCGTCTGGCCACGGTCAGCGAGCAAGTGACCGAAGCCTTGGCCGGCTATCGCTACGCCGATGCCGCACGAACGCTCTACGATTTCGCTTGGGACGAGTTTTGCAGCTTCTTTGTCGAGATGGTCAAAGGCCGACTGGCGGACGACGCGGCCCGACCGGTGGCCCAGCGCGTGTTGGCCCATACGCTCGACACCTTGTTGCGATTGCTGCACCCGATGATCCCGTTCCTGACCGAAGAGGTTTGGCAGCTTCTGGCCGAGTTGGCGCCCGAGCGCGGCATCGACCGGATCGGACCGGCGGCCGAGAGTATCATGATCGCCCCCTGGCCCGAGGCGGACGCCGCCCGGCAGGACCCGATCATCGAAGCCCGCTTCGCCCGCTTCCAGGAAGTGTTGCGGGCGATCCGCGAGATCCGCAGCCGGCAGAACGTGCCACCAAAACAGCAGATCGAATTCTCGGTCCGCTGCGACACCGAGACGGCCGAGTTGCTCGAGCCGATGGAGCCCTACTTCACCGCCATGGCCGGTGCCAAGGCCGTCGGGTTCGGCCCGGATATCGAAGCCCCGGCCTTGAGTGCCAACGTAACCCTCTCAGGCGTCGATGTGTTCGTCGACCTGGCCGACTTGATCGACATCGAGGCGGAGATCGCAAAGAAGCAGCAGGAGTTGGCCAAGCTGGAGTCGCTAATCACCGGCAAGGAAAAGAAGCTTCAAAACGAGAACTTCATCCAACGGGCTCCCGAGGCGGTCGTGCAAAAGGAGCGCGACAGTTTGACGGAGTTCAAGGAACAACATGCCGCAACAGCCACCGCACTAAAAGGGCTAGAAGCATCCCGCTAACTATAAAGCCGCGACCGGTGGTCGCGCCCCGTGGCGATGCAACAATATCCTCGCGGCATTTGGCGCGACCACCGGTCGCGGCTTTATATCCGGTTTTCCCGAGTATTTTCCCCGGTCCCCTGGCCGAGAGGGCCGCCGGCGGTCTATAATGGAGTTTTCGAGGGTCGCCCATTCGGGGCCCTGCCAGGTGTCCTGCTCACGAAGGAGATGGCCATGCCCGTCCACATGGAGCTGTCGCGAATCATCATCAGCGAAATCAACGACCAGCAGGTGATCTACCTGAAGGAGGTCGACGGCGAGCGGACGTTCCCCATTCTGATCGGCATTTTCGAGGCCACCAGTATCGACCGTCGCGTGAAGGGATTCGCCCCGCCGCGGCCGCTGACGCACGATCTGGTCGTCAGCGTGGTCGAGAATCTCGGCGGCGAGTTGCAGGACGTGATGATCAGCGATCTCAAAGAGCATACGTACTTCGCCCGGCTGCGGGTGCGTCATCAGGGCGAACTGATCGAGATCGACGCCCGCCCGTCCGACGCCATCGCCGTGGCCGTCACCTGCGACCCGAAACTGCCGATCTACGTAAGCGAAGAAGTGCTCAATGATGTGCTAGGGGAGTGACGAGGTTTATTTCGTCATTCGTGCTTCGTCATTTCTTCCCCCTACACCATCACGTCGGCGAATTCCTCTTGCAGGGCTTTTAGGGCCTTCTCGCCTTGTTGGCCTTCGACGACCACGTTCAGCCGGACTTCGCTGGTGCTGATCATGTCGACGTTGATGCCGGCCTTGGACAGCGAGCCGAACATCCGGGCGGCTACGCTCGTGTGGCTCTTCATGCCGACGCCAAACACCGATAGCTTGGCCACCTTGGGGCAACTGGTCGGCGACGGGCAGCCAAGCTTCTCGGCCAAGGTGCCGGCCACTTTCAGGCCCGCGTCCAGGTCCTTCTGAGCCACGGTAAACGAGAGGTTCGATCGCCCCTCGCGGCTGATGCTCTGGACGATCATGTCGACCATCACGCCGGCGGCCGCAATCTCCTTGAACGTGTAGGCTGCGTTACCCGGCTGATCCGGCAAACCGACCAGCGTCACCCGGGCTTGCGTCTCATCGAGTGCGATTTCCTCGATCATCAAGTCTTCCATGCTTTCCATTCGAGCGACCAGTTCGGCCGTTTGCGCCTCTTCGCCGTGGTGGTCCGTTTCGCCGTCGCCGATCACTTCCGTTTCGGCCGGCTCCTTGTCCAGCTCGAAGACCTCGTGTACCGTACGCAGGGCTTCTCTCGAGTCTTCCCGCGAAACGAGCACCGAGATCTTGATCTCGCTGGTCGTGATCATCTGGATATTGAAACCCTTGTCGGCCAAGGCGGCAAACATCTTGTCGGCCACGCCCGACTGAGTCGCCATGCCTAGCCCGACCACCGACACTTTCGACACGTCGTCGTCGTAGTCATAGCCCTCGGCCTGAAGTTCGCGGACCGCCTCGTCGACGATCTTCAACGTCGCGGGCAAGTCGTCGCGGAAGACGGTGAACGAAATGTCGGCATGACCTTCGGCGCCCACGTTCTGCACGATCATGTCCATGGGGACCTTCCTCGCGGCGATCTTCGAGAAGACGGTCAGGGCGGCTCCCGGCCGGTCGGGGACCCCGAGCACGGTGACCCGGGCCTCGTTTTTCACCTTGGCTGCACCGCAGACGGGCAGATCGGCGGCTTCCGGATGGGTCGTGATCATGGTGCCGGGCGTGTCGCTGAAACTGCTTCGCACGTGGATCGGCACGGCAAATTTCTTCGCAAACTCGACTGCCCGGCTGTGCATTACGCCCGCCCCGGCGCTGGCCAGCTCGAGCATCTCGTCGTAGCTGATTCGGTGCAAGCGACGAGCCTCGGGCACGATGCGCGGGTCGGTCGTGTAGATGCCGTCCACGTCGGTGTAGTTTTCGCAGGTCGCTGCGTCGAGAACGGCGGCCAAGGCCACAGCCGTGGTGTCGCTGCCCCCGCGGCCCCGCGTGGTGATGTTGAACGCCTCGTCGGTCCCTTGAAACCCGGCAGCGACCACGATTCGGCCGGAAACCAACGCCGCGTGC
>CAYYOX010000397.1:5133-6713 GCA_964473065.1 uncultured Planctomycetaceae bacterium
GTCGAGAGCAACATATCCATCTCCCGGGCCGACGGTTCCTCGGTAATCGCGCCGGCTAACTCGACCAGCATGTCGGTGTTCTTGCCCATGGCGCTGACAACCATCACCACTTGGTTGCCCTCCACCTGGGCTCGAACGGCCCTGCGAGCCGCCGAGAGGATCTTCTGGCTATCGGCAACGCTCGTGCCGCCGAATTTCTGTACGATAATGGACATGGGGGGGAGCAGTGGTTAGTGGATGGTGGTTAGTGGATAGTGAATGAGGGAAAACAATTCGTGCCGCTTGCGGCTTTGCAAGGCGATTGTATTTATCCCAGAAAGAAGTTCATCAACTTCCAGCCTTCGTCAAACGCCCGATCCGACCGGCCGGCCGTCGGGTCGTCGTAGGTTGCGGCCGCGTCCGGCTCGACGCCCGCCCCGGCAAGGGCCCAGGGCACGAAACCATGGCCGTGGGTTTTGGTCCGCAAGGGGGTCGGATGGTCGGGAGTCACCAGTATGCGATAATCGCCGTAGGACTTCAAGGCCTCATGCACCGGGCCGACGATGTGGCGGTCGATCTCCTCCAGGGCCTTGACCTTGGCCGCGGCGTCGCCTTCGTGCGAGGCTTCGTCGGGCGCCTCGACATGGACGCATACCAGATCGACCTCCTTGAGCGTCTCGATCGCGTAACGCCCTTTGGCCGCGTAGTCGGTATCGGTGTAGCCGGTCGCCCCGGGCACTTCGATCCGTCGCCAGCCGATCAACTTGGCCAGCCCCCGCAGCAGGTCGACGGCCGTGATCATGGCCCCCTGCTTGCCGTGCAACTCGGCAAACGGCGTCAGCTTCGGCGTGCTGCCGAGCCCCCAGAGCCAGATGTTCGTGGCCGGCAGCTTGCCCTGCTCGCGCCGGGCGACGTTGACCGGGTGTTCGGCGAACAGGCCCACGCTGTCGCTCATCAGCCGGGTCAAGAGGTCGCTGCCCGGCCCACGAGGGTAATCGTCCAGGACCGACCGGTCGGTCAGGTCGTGCGGCGGGGTGGTTCGCGTGTCGGGCGAAAAGGGCGCCGAGCAGTCACCCGGGCGATAGACCAACAGGTTGCGGTAACTCACACCCGGGTAGAACTGCAACTGCTCGCCGGCAAGTTCCTCTTGGGCCGTTTTGAGCAGTTCGGTCGCCTCATCGGTCGAGATGTGCCCGGCCGTAAAATCCCGCATCTGCTGGTCTTCGATGGTCACCAGGTTGCAGCGGACGGCCCAATCCTCGGGCCCGAGCTCGATTCCTTGGGCGGCGGCCTCCAACGGTGCCCGACCGGTGAAATGCTCCAACGGGTTGTACCCCAGCAAGCTCAAATTGGCCACGTCGGACCCGGCCGGCAAGCACTCCGGCACATTGCACGACCGGCCCACCACGCCGGCCGAAGCCACCGCATCCATGGCCGGCAGCCGGGCCGCCTCCAGCGGCGTCTTGCCGTCGAACACGTCTTGGGGTTCGTCGGCACAACCGTCGGGAATGATAATCGCGTATTTCATAGGGGAGAAGCAGTGGTTGGTGGATAGTGGATAGTGGATAGTGGATAGTGGATAGTGGATAGTGGATAGTGGA
>CAYYOX010000398.1:0-6707 GCA_964473065.1 uncultured Planctomycetaceae bacterium
ACCCTAACCGTTGGGCCAACTTGAAGGACCGCTGGTTCGATGCGCAATATGTCGTTGAATCTTTTCAGGAATCGATCGAAGGGAAAGTGTTTCGCGGCGAGACGTTCCCCGTGTTCTGGCCCAACCTTGGCCCCAATGTGTATGCGGCCTTCTTCGGATGCGAACTCGAGTTCGGGGAGGTCACCTCCTGGATCCAACATGCCGTGCATCAGCCGGAGGACATCGCCAAGCTGAAGTTCGACCGAAGCAACGAATACTTCGCGCAGATCGATAAGATGACGAAGCTGGGCCTTGAGGCTTGTCACGGCAAGTTCCTGGTGGGCTATACCGATCTGCATTTCGGGCTGGACGCCGTGGCCGACTGGCGAGGTCAATCCGATCTCTGCCTGGACCTTTACGATCGGGCCGAGATGGTCGAGGAAATGCTCGCGCTGGCCTCGCGGCATTGGAGCGAAACCTACGACCATTTCGACACGCTGCTGAAGGGGAACGGCCAGTTGTCCGTAACGTGGATGGCGATCCCTTCCTACGGCCGAATGCACATTCCGAGCTGCGACTTCGGGGCGTTGATTTCCCCGGACCTGTTCGAGAAATACGCCCTCCCCGCGATCCGCAAAGAGGTCGCGAGAATGACCAATAACATCTTCCACCTCGACGGCGCCGGCGTGGCCCGACACCTAGGCCCGATTCTGGAGATCCGCGAGATTCAGGCCATCCAGTGGGTGCAAGGCGTCGGTGACGATCAACCCATTATGCAGTGGGTCGACCTGCTCAAGAGGATCCGCGCGGCGGGTAAGTCGGTGGTTGTCGACTTACAACTGGCCGAATTAGAAGGATTCATCGACGCCATGGCCCCGGAAGGCATTTATCTATGCATTCCGTCTGAAAACGATCAACAGGAGGAAGCGATCCTCGAACGCGTTCAGCGTTGGTAATATAAAGCCGCGACCGTTGGTCGCGACCGAATAGTGCCCAGTTCCGCGTTTTCTACGCCATGGGGCGCGACCACCGGTCGCGGCTTTATAGCGGGAAAACGCACAACCGCGTACTCGTCAACAAAACAAGCTTTCTCTTTTCAATCGGACCAAACGACATGAATAATTCTGCAATCGAGCATGGAAGCCTGTGGTACGTCATCGGGATCAGCCTGGTCGCAGCACTAGGGGGATTTTTGTTCGGGTTCGACATGATCGTCGTTTCCGGCACTCTCAAATCGATTACCGAGCTGTTTCAACTCAACATCAGTCTGATGAGATTGGCAACCAGTAGCATCATCGTCGTATGAATTTTTGGTGGATCTGGTCCCGGCAACCTGGTCCACCAACACGGACGTACGAAGTAGGTAATCAAAGTATAAATATTCTTCGCCGTCTCCGCGGTCGGCGCCGGCTGGGCTCACACATTCAGCGAATTCGTTTTATATCGCATCGTGGGCGGACTGGCCATCGGCGCGGCGGCCGGCGTAGCCCCAATCTATATCGCCGAAACGGCTCCCGCTCGACTGCGGGGACGGTTCGTGTCTTTCTATCAACTGGCCATCGTAGTCGGCATTTCGTCGGCCTACTATTCGAACTACTTCATGCTGGCCACCGGCGACGACGCTTGGCGATGGATGCTCACGGTCGGCGTGGTCCCGGCTGCCTTGTTCCTCGTCTTTCTCTTCTTTGTTCCCGAAACGCCGCGCTGGTTGGCCCAAAAGGGATCCCGCGACAAAGCGCTGGCGATCCTGACGCGGATCGACGGCTCGCAGTATGCCCGGGCGGAGATGGCCGCGATCGAAGAGACCCTGCAAGTCCGCCACGGTTCGCTAAGCGACCTGCTCAAGCCGCGGATCCTGCGGATCGTCGTCATCGGCTCGATGCTGGGTATCTTCTCCCAGATTTCCGGCGTCAATGCGGTGATGGTCTATGCCCCGGATATCTTTACCCAGGCCGGCGCCATCTTAGAAGATTCGTTATACCAATCCTCACTGATCGGGCTGACCTTCATCGTCTTCACCTTTATTCCGATCACGTTCGTGGAGCGTTTCGGGCGGCGTCCGATCCTGATGACGGGCGTCAGTGTCATGGCGGGATCACTGATGGCTTTGACCGCGTTGATGTCGGATGCCGACGGCGGGCACGGCTTCCTGTTGATCGCGTTGATCCTCGTCTACATCGCGGCCTACGCCAGTTCCATCGCCTGCCTGACTTGGGTCGTTCTTTCGGAAATCTTTCCCAACAGCGTCCGCGGTCAGGCGATGTCATTGGCAAACCTCTGTCTGTGGATTGCGAATTTCGTGCTGGTGCTAACATTCCCGATCATCCAAGAACGGTTCGGCCTGGCGGCGCCGTTTGCCGTCTACGCCTGCGTATGTGTCGTGATCGTCCTGTTCGTCTGGCGGTTCATTCCCGAGACCAAAGGGAAAACCCTCGAAGAAATCGAAATGCAACTCGTCGGCCTGCAAGGCGAGGACGAGACGGTTCCCGGGGAACTCTCTGCAGACGCCGAGAACGCCTGAATTGCATTTCGTGATTCGGAGACGTGTTGTAACTGGACTTTGGCAATTTGGTCCCCTCTCCCTCTGGGAGAGGGGAGGTTGAATCTGCATTTTGCAAAAGTCCAGTTGTAAGCCTTTTTATGATCGACCGACCAGAGGTCGAGGCTCGCCGACTTTGGCAAAGTTCTTCATAGAAGAGTTTGCGGTAACCTTGGTGACCGACTTCCGGGGCGCCTACAACGCCGGAAAACATCGTGCCGAGATAACACCGCCCAACCTGAGCCCAAACGCACCATTCCAGGCGAAAAACGGACTATTATCAACACAAACCGGCTACAAACCCGTGACTGAGTGTCGGATGGGATCTGGTACACCGGACGGGAATGCGTTATTATGCGGTTGTTGTAATTTTTTTTGATCGACGAGGAGGATAAGAATGCTATATCAAAGAGGATTCCACTGGTCCCTTGCCGTTTTGGCAGGAGCGTGCCTAGTGTGTGGGGGGTGCTCTCAGCCGGTCGACGACACGCAGGCCATCGAGGAAATGAAGGCCTTCGTGGGCGACAAGGCCGAGGCGATACTGGCCGAAGGTAGCACCGTGATTATGCCGTTCGAGGTCGACGAGACGGGCGAAATCCAACCGATCGAGGGTCTGGGTCCCAACGGCGAAGAGCCGGTCGACGTGAGCAGCTTGGCGGACTTGCTGACCGAGGAGGATGCCGAGAAGCTCAAACGCGGCAAGTTCACCGCCGCGATCTGTTTCCACTACATGGCCGCCGATTGGTCGCAACTGCAAATGCAGGGCTGCAAGGCCGTGTTGCAAAAGTACGGCGTCAAGGTAGTGGCCGTAACCGACGCGGAACTGAAGACCGAGAAACAGATATCCGACTACGAAACGGTCATCCAAATGAAGCCCGACCTGCTGATTACTTTGCCCATGGATCGGGACGCCACGGCCTCCGTGCTGCGAAAGGCGGCCGAGTCCGGAATCGTGATTTCGCTGATGGACACCGTACCCACCGGCTTCAAACATCCGGACGACTACGCGGGCATGGTCAGCGCGGATAATTATACCAACGGGCGCGTGGCCGCCGAGATTCTGGCCGAACACCTCGGCGGCAAGGGTCAGGTCGCCATCTTCGACAACAAGCATTCGATGTTTCATACGGACGCGCGTTCCAGGGCCGCTCGCGAGGTATTTGCCAAGTATCCCGAGATCGAGATCGTCGCTCAGGAGAAGGTTGGGACCACGGAAGAAGCGGCCGCCAAGGCCGAAAGCCTTCTGGTCGCCCATCCCGAATTGAAAGGACTTTGGACGGTCTGGGACGGGGCCGGCATGGCTGCCGCGGCCGTGATCGAGAACCTGGGTCGCAAGACGGTCGTCACGACCGTGGATCTCAGCCATGACTCGGCCTACTCGATCGCCACCGGCGGCGCGTTGATCGGCACGGGGAGCCAACACCCATACGACCAGGGCATCGCCGAAGCGATGATCGGCTTGGCAGCGTTGCTAAAGAAGCCCACCCCGGCCTACGTCAACGTGCCGGGCGAGCGGGTCACCCGTGGGTCGATGAAGCGTTCCTGGTATCGCGCCTTCCGAAGCCCCATGCCGCCCGAGATCCGGGCCGCGCTGGAGAAATGATCCCTCGCCTTAGGGCGAACCCTTTGGCATGCAAGCGTTTCGGACGCCGCTCGCGAGCAGAGCCATTGCCGCGCACCCGGCCGCTAGGGCCGCGATGATTAACCCGACCTGAAGCGAGTTCGGCCGATAGACCAGCGTTAGCTTGCCTTGGCTCCCTGGCGGCAAAACGACAGCGGGCATCATGCAATCGAGACGCCCGCACGCCACAGGGACTCCGTCGAGCGAGGCCTGATATCCCGGATACCAGGCCCTGGCGAACGAGACCAACACGTGACGGCGTGCGTCGGAGGCGTCGATCTCGACGACCACGCGATCGGCTCGCTCTTCGATTACCCGAATTGTGGCCTCGCCAAATTCCACGATGTGGGGCAAGCCGGCTGTGTCACCCGTTGTCGACGGGTCACCGGAGAGCGGCAAGTTTTCGGCCAGTTCCAACGTAGGGATTTCGCCCGGCGCGTCGGCCGCTAGGTGGCCGATCCGACTGACGGCCGCACGCACCACGCCATGTACGCAGGGACTTTTTCCCGTGCGGCGGTGGTACAAGGTTGCTCCTTCTAACTTGGCCACCTCGACAAACTCTTCCAGCGGTAGGTCCTTGATCTCGGAGGCCATCGCCTCGGTGACCACCAAACCATCCACGCCCATCCGCCGCAACAGAGGACCGGGTGACTCGCCCGAGACCAACAGTGTGTCTCTTCGCGAGGCGATCGCGCTCCACGCGTCGAAGCCGAACGTACCGTACAGCCCACGCGGCTGCAAAGGGGAATAGCCGTTGACGGCCTTCAGTCCGGCGTAGAGGTGGGCGTTGCCGAACCCAAAATGCGCTATCGGCCCTTCTTGCCGATGATCGGAGGGCGCGGAGACCGCCAAGTACGTCCGCGACGGGTCGAACGGACCGGTGTGAGCGATGCTCTCGGGCAATTGCCAGTCCCGGCCGGTATAAGAGTGGATCGGCAAGATCCAGTAGAATGCCACTGAGCTGACAACGATCACCGTTGCCGGCATGGCTTCGACGACGGCCTTGGGTAACGACCGTCGACAACGCTCGACGAGATACCAAGCGATAGTCACCAGCAAGAATGGCACGCCGGCCCTGGCGTACCACGTCCCGCCCTGGACGATCAGCAGCAGGGCCTGAATGCCGAGAACCGCCAGCAGGGCCCGCTCGATGGGCCGGGCATGCCTGTCGGAAGCTGGCGAGTTCTCTTCTTGTCGCATAAATTCGGCCGCCCTTGCCGCCGTCAATCCGAGGACAAGGAAGCACATCGGCAGCCAGCGAAACATCCAGCGAAACGAGCTCAGCGACGGCGCCATGCAGAGCACCATCAGCAAACCAAGCAGCAGCAATTCCGGCTTGACGGCCGAGAGCACGCGACGTGGAAATCCCAACAGGGCCGCTGCCAAGAGGACCACCGGCGCGACTCCCACGTGCATCTCAGCCGGCGGCAGGTCGACAAACGCAAACCGGGCCCAATGCATGGAGATGCTCGGGAGGATCGTTCCCAAATAGGCCGCCGGAGGGACGGAAAGGAAGAACGTGAACGTCGACCCTTGGTCCAACGAAGGGCGAATCGTCGTCGGCTTGTATTCGACCAGCATGGCCCAGGCGGGCGCCGACAGGGCCAGGCCCAAGCCGATCCCCAACAGAATCGGCAGACAGGCCCGGAGCTTGCGTTGCGATAGGACGGCATGGCCCGCCAGCCATCCGCCCAATAGCAGGACCATCAACACGGTGAATGGAAAGCCGGCAAGGACCGTCAGGGCTACCATCAGACCGACCAAAACCGTCCACGGCAGCTTGCGCGTGCTTTGCGACAAGCGGTGCATGCTCCACCAGATCCAAGGGACCCAGGCGAAGGCGGCGGTGGCCGGAAGCCAGTTTATACCCCAGATGACGATCCACCCGTTCAGCGTGGCCGTTAATGCAACCATCGTGGCCAAAGGAGGAGACACGCGATAACTGCGAGCGAGAACGTAACTGCCGGTGGCGAGGATCAGTGCATACGCACAGAAGAACGCGGCGGCCCCATATTGAAATGGAATATCCCAGGAGAAGACGGCAAGTACCAGTGCCATTTGAACGGGTGAGAAGACGCCGAACTGATACTCGGCGGCCAGGGCGCCGCTGCACCAGCTTCGCTCCGTGATCAGCGGAAACGTGCCGTCTCCGCACAGGCGGACGATCTCGCGGAATCCGGCCACACAATGTGATAGTCCGTCGTCGCGCAGAAAGAACCATGGGTCCATGCACAGGGCCAATAGCGTGAGCACAACGACGATCAGGTGCAGCAGCAGAACGTGACGCAACGCAAACACCGCGCGGCCTAAAAGACCCGCGAGTCGCGAACGTTCCGAGGTGGCGTGCTCTTTTTGCATCACAGGAAGTCTAGCCCAAATTCTCCGCCCGCGCCAGGCAAAGCGGGTAGAATCCGGTCGAAACGCAAGAAACTTCCGTGGGAGCCATCGCCTGATAGGAATTATGATTCACGTTCACGGCCTCGATCCGGCCGCGCAGGCGATGAGATTGGATCTCTGACCCTCACCGCCGTGCCGGCGGCGGCTAAACGAATTCCGGAAGTAATTCCT
>CAYYOX010000399.1:0-6691 GCA_964473065.1 uncultured Planctomycetaceae bacterium
TTATGGCCAAAGGAGATACCGCAACGCCACCCCGGAAATCAGCTACAAGTTCGGTCTAGCAGCCCCGACTCGCTGTAGAAGGCTACGTGCGGCAACAGAATCAATCGGTCGTGGGCCGCATGGTCCGGATCGCGCCAGGCCAGCAGCAGCGGATCGTCGTCCGACGGGGGCTCCTGCTCGAGCACGTCGATTCCCGCGCCGGCCAGTTGACCTGACTCCAACGCCTCGGGCAGCGCTTGCACATCCACAACTCCGCCGCGGGCCGTGTTGACCAAGTAGGCCCCACGTCGCATCTTGGCCACTGCCGACGCGTCGATCATGTGATGCGTCTCCTCGCTCATCGGGCAATGAAGGCTCACGACCAGCGACTGCTCCAGCAGTTCGTCCAACTCGTCGACGCGCCGGATTCCCAGGGCCTTGTCGTATCCGTCCGGCTTATAGGGATCGTAGAACAGGACATCCATACCCAGGGCCTTGGCCCGCAGTGCGGTCGCCGTTCCAATTCGCCCCAGTCCGATCACGCCGAACACGCTTCCCCGCAGTCGGGTCAAGGGGGCAACCTGCTCGTAAGACCAATCGCCCTTACCTTCGCTGCTCGGCCCTGCCCTGAGCCGCGAGTTGATCAGGTGCGTTCCGCGGGTCAAGGACAAGGTCAGCGCGATGGCCGTATCGGCAACCTCCTCGGACCCATAGTCGGGCACGTTGGCCACGGGAATCCCACGTTGCCGGGCAAGTTGGCAATCGACATTGTCGAAGCCGACGCCGCTGCGAACGATCAACTTGCAGCGCTTAAGCCGCTCGATCGTCTTTTCCGTCAGCGACACCTCGTGATAAATAATGATCGCGTCGGCCTGCTCGATCCGGCCGATCAGTTCCTCTTCGGCCTGGGCTTGAAGGGCCGTCACTTGGACGCTCTCCCCGAGGATTTCCCGCTCCGGCTGGAGCTCGTCGTGAAGAAAGTCGGTAATGACGACTTGATGTTGTTCGCTCATGGTCCTCGCTTCTCGTACCGTTCGATTTCTTTCAAGGGGATCCGAAATCGCCCCCGCACCTGGACGAAACCCAGTTGCTGCGCTCCCAAAAGACGACGGATCTCCTTGCCCGTGATGTGCCAACGTCGGGCCAACTGCCCCAAGGAGAGCGTTTCGCCGCACGGGGAATCCGAATGCCGAGACTCGGGTTTCATGGGGGCCATGGCCGCACCTCCTTTCCATCGGGGAGTGTCGCGGCCATTCTACCACATTGGCCCGGAAAACGGCAATTGCCTTTTCTCGCCCAATCCCGTACAAAGAGACGTATGCGGAAGTGCCTGCACGCCTGGTGGCGGCCGCGGTCTTCAAAACCGTTGGGCGGCGCGTGATGCGCGTCGCCGGTGGGTTCGATTCCCATGCACTTCCGCCATTGCTTTGCGCTGAGGGTCGCTTTGGTGCGCACGACTTCGCGTATCCTCGTTCTGCGTAAGGGCTTGGGCGACCGGCAGGCAGGCCCTGTTTTCTCACTAGGGTCCCCGGGGTGGGCCCAGCCGGTGGATGCTGTTGTGGATCATGCTGTCGATCGGTTCGCCGTGGGCGCCTTTGAGCCGGTAGCGGATCTCCATGCACCAGGTTGGCTCGATGTCGGGCACCGCCAGCAGCACGGTCTTGTTGTCTGCCGAGACCGTCACGCCGGTTACCGGAAGGGTTCGTTCGTTGTAGTGGTCCGAACCGTAGTTGGCCGAACGCTTCAGCCCCCAGATCTTGACCGTGTAGTTGGCTGGGTTCTCGGCCGACGCGCGATCGAGTTCGCCGCTGAAGGTGATCATCATGCCTTGCGTTGTGGCGTTGAGGCCGACCGGCAGATGGACCGGCTTGCCCGTATAGCGGAGTCGGTAGAAGCCGCCGGGTTGGGTTCGCGAGCCGGCCCAGGAGAACATGCCGCAAAGATAGAGTTGCCCGTCGTCGGGGTGGAACCGGCCTCGCATCACACCGGTGGGAAATGCGGGAATGGGCAGCCGGTTCATGCCGCCTTGCATTTGACCGTCGACCGTCTCGTGCGGCACCACGTAGACCATGCCGTAGCCGTAGGACGTGTTCAGCAACGTGCCTTTGAGCGGTCCCCACTTGTCGCTGGTAACCCACATCAACTCGGCCGGCGATCGGTCAAACGCGTTGGTGATCCAGCAGACCGGTTGACGCATGGCGTCGTCGGACGTGTCGGTTACGTCGTGGTAGCCGAACGCATTGCCGTAATAACCGCCCTTGCCGGGCACCCAGTTGATGCGGTTTTTGGGCGTCCAATGGCCTTCCTGGTCGGTGACGAAGAACGAGCCGTCGGGATTGATGCACACGCCGTTGGCGGCCCGAAATCCCTTGGCCAGGATATCGGTCCGCGACCCGTCTTTGCTCACCCGCAGCAGCGTGCCGTGGTGCGGCACCAGGGCCGTTTTGGCGTGCCGGGCCGACTTGGCATAGTAGAAATTGCCTTCGTCGTCGGCTTGCAGGCCCATGGCGAACTCGTGGAAGTGCTCGGTCACTTGGTGGTCGTTGTTGAAGTTTTCGTAGAAATCGGTTTCGCCGTCGCCGTTAAGATCGTGCAGGATGGCGATCTGGTCGCGGCAACCGACGTAGATCTTGCCGTCGAGGTACTTCAGCCCCAGCGGCTGGAACATGCCCGAGGCGATCCGCTGCCAGGTCAGCCCCTTGTCCGGGCGGTCGATGCCGGTGACCATCCAGACATCGCCGTCCCAGCAGGCGACGGCAACTCGCCGGCCGTCGGGCAGGAAATCGAAACCGGTCGGCCGCACACGGCAGAGCCAAGGGTTACTGGCCGGTCGGGTCAGCACGTCGATCGCGAACGGGCCGTCGTCGTTGCCCACGACTTCTTCGGTGGCGATCGTATCTTCCCATCGCGGCGGTCCGCCCTTGGTCAGCGGCGCCAGGTCCATGCCCGAGGTGTTGGTCAAAAGCCTCTCGATAAGCGGCGCCACCTGCTCGGCCTTCTCGGCACGGGCTAGCGAAAGGGTGAACTTCAGCGGATTCACACCGGCGGGGATCTTCAGCCGCAGGTCTCCCTCGGGCGTGGTCAACCAGCGGGCCCCTGCAATCGGTTGCGAGATCCCGGCCACCACGTTGCCGGTCAACACGGTCGCTCCGCTAGCAACGGTTGCCGGTTGTCCTTTGACGACTTGGCCGTCGTACCCGTCGCCGGTGACGTCGCCAAGTGTTGTGCCCTTGGCAAGGTCGGGTTGCCATCGGGCCGCCGGATCGTCCATCGAACCGTTTTCCGTAGCCAGCCGGGTGATCTCTTCTTCGCGCATCGCCCGGCGGTAGAAACTCACTTCGGCTATATGTCCCACGAAGAACGGTTGGGCGGGAAAGTTGGGCGAGGTGTGGCCAAGCCGTGCGACGAACGGTTCCTCGTTACCGATCGGTTTGAGTCGTCCTTCCGTGTCCAGTGTTCCGTCGATGAACAGGCGGATTCGATTGCCGTCATGCTCGTATGTCATGGCCACATCGTGCCACTGGTCGTCATCGACCGCCCGACGTGAAGTCACTGTGCCCACGAAACCGATGTCGAAGACCAGCTTCCCATCACGGACGAACAACGACTTGCCGCCATGGGGCCAATCGCCGGTCGGCGTAGTTTTGCAGAAGACGGTGCCGCCGAGCGGCGTCTTGATCCGTGCCCGGATCGTGTAATCGGCGCCGTCCATAACCAACTCGTTCGACTTGGCGATGTCGACATAGGTCGCGCCGTCGAATGCCAGGGGCTCTTCTTCGGCATGACTCTCGGGCGGTGCGGCCGTTGGGCTTTCGTCGCGAGTAAACGTACCGCCGGGCCCGAATACGGCGATTCTCTCCGACGCGAGCTCGGTTCCTGCCAGCGCGTGCAATGTCGAGTCCGCGTCGGCCTGCCGAGCCACTTGGAGGATCATGTCATTGGGGCGGGGGCCGATATTGAACGTTCGGGTGAAGATCGATACGTCCGACGAGGCATCGACGGCCGGCATTTCCAGGACCGGCGTCTGGCCCACGGTGTAGGAAACGATCACCCGATTGCCTTGATGGTAGAGCCCCTTGTAATGGGCCCAGTCACGCGGCAGCGGTCCATAGGGGCGACCGTCGCGGCCGAGGAATCTCGGATCGTCGAAGCGGCCGGTTTCCGGATTGGCCCAGCCCGGGCCGGTCTTGTTCTCGAAATGAATCTGGCCGACAGGGCGGGGATGGATGGCATGTTCGCCGTTGAGCATGATGGCCCGGTAGTCGATGAATCCCTCGCCGCCCCAGCCGGCCGCGATCCGCAGCGTGTCCTCGTCGAAGATCATCCAATACCGACCACGCGAGACGCCGCCGGGCCCGGGATCCAGCCGGATCGCAATTCCCTTGTAGGCGAAGTTCGAAGTGTCGGTGCCGACCTCGTAGGACGCGGTCAGGTTCGGCCCATAGTCCATCGCCACCCAAGGCTCGAACTTCGACGGCGCCGGTCCCCGCGTGTCACCCTCGGGCAAACCGGCCAGATAAGTCTCGTCAATCGTGACGTACTGCCCCGGGTTCAGCGGCTTCAGGTAGGCCTCGCGGATGTAGTGGACTGCGTCGTACTTCTGCTGCGGGACCATCCAGGTTTGCGGTACCATCAGGTTGAAGCCATGGGTGAGCGTTTTGTACATGCCATGCGGATCGCTGCCGTTGCGGAACTCATCGGAGGCGAAACGCAACGACGTGGGCAACGAACCGGGCTCGTCTTTGGTGCCATGGCAGTTCACGCACAATCGGCTATAGATCGCTTCGCCCCGCTCGTAGCTCTGCTGATCCAGGTCGGCGATCATGCCGGCGTGATCGACGTGCTCTTCATACTCCGGCAACGGCGGAGCTGCATACAACGACGGCTCGGGCTCGAGCTGCAATGCCCGTTGCGGGCCGCCTTCGGTGATCTCCATCACATAGCGCACCAGATCCAGAAACTGCTGTCGATTGGCCAACTGGTTCACAAGCATCTCCGGCATCACCGATTGAGTACCTTCGGCCTGATCGTCGATCTCGTCCTTGGCGATAGTCACCAGTTCGCCGTCCTTGGTCGGATCGCGCAGTACGAGCCGGTCGGGATGGTCTTCGGCCAGCAGGCCGGTCACGGTCAGTCCGTCGTCGGTGATCACGATGATCGATTCGTAGCCCTCACGAAGGTCCTTCGAGGGACGAAGGATCGAATCGACCAGAAAGACGTCGGTAGGTTTCTTCGGGGGTTTCTCCGGTTTGGTCAGGTCGGGGCCCAATACGGTCGAATACTCGGGCGCGTTCTCATCGCCGAACGTATGGCACTTGGTACAAGTCAGATTCTGCCCATAAAACAGGATCGCCCCCCGAGCCGCCTCACCCTGCCGTCGAGCCGCCTCGGCCAAGGCCGCAGGATCTTCCTTGAGCAACTCTTCCTCGAGCGTCGGCGCTTGTTCAGCCTTCTCCTGGCCACAGGCGGTCGACAACGGAATCGCCGCCAGCAGAAACGTCACCAGCACGAGTCCGCCGGTGAATCTCAAATCGGATAGGAGGAACGTTCTCATCGACAAACCTGGCTCGACGTCTAGGAGGCTCAAGGTTTCCCCACAGCCAGCATGACTGGGGCGACAACATACTACTGTCCTATTGTAACCCATTTACCGACCGCGATCCACCACGCCAGGCATCGAAAAAGGCGCTGAAAAGGTGTCAGGAACCGTTTCTCGCCCCCCGCAAAGAACACTCGATCCCGGTATGGTTATGCAGAGACGCCCTTCCTTCAATGATGCCTGTTGACAAGCCTGGAAAAGCAAGCAGAGGATTAGCGTGATCGGCTGACTCAGGGGACATGCCCCCGGGGTGAAGTCAGAGTATTCTGATGTCCTCCCCCGTTGCTGGCGCAACACCGACGAATTTGCGACATCGCTAAACAGGACGGCAAAGCCCACCCTGCTTTCTTCATCTCTTCTTTTCGGGTCAGATGTTCTTCAGTTTTTCTGCGGCGGCGTCGACCGCGGCGGCTACTTGGGCGTCGTCTTCCCATCGGGCGAACATCTCCTTGGTGATCTTCAAGTTCTTGGTCGCCTCGCCGAACATCTTGTACGCCCCGCCAATCTCGCACTCCGTGTGACGACCGCACTTGAAACAGGGTGGAACCTTCGACGCACACCTGACCGTATCGAGCACGTCGACCTCGAACATACCCACGGCCTTGTGCAACTGGTCCACTGCCGAGTCGAGCATCATCGCACCGGCGACCACGAGTACAAAGGGCTTGCCCGCGATCGGGATGTCCACATGCCGATAACCGAAAAACCGTTCGATGAACGACGACGCCATCGAAGTAATCGCATCGAAATAGACGGGCGTGCCGATCACCACGGCGTCGGCCTCCTTGACCTTCTGATAGTACGGCTGCGCATCATCCTCCAGGCGGCAGACCTGCGGTTTGGCGCACAATTGCACGCACCCCTTGCACCCGGAATAGTTCAAATCGGCCAGCTTGACGAATTCGACCTCATGACCGCTCTTCTCGAGAATGGCCTTGACCATCCGGTCGACGTTTCCCTCCCGTCCCGTGCTGCCGGCACTGAATCCGATTACGTTCATGGAAAAGTCCTTACTTGCTATTTTGAAATCGTCTGTTCGAGAAAACGGGACGGATACCCAAAAAGACTCCCGACCTGGGGTGTTCAGTTTGATTGATTTTGCCTTGATTTGCT
>CAYYOX010000400.1:0-6688 GCA_964473065.1 uncultured Planctomycetaceae bacterium
GGCGAGTCGTTGAGCTTGCACTCGGGCCGGAAGGAGCTGGTGATGTACTTATTGGCTGGATCGGGTCCGTAGCCGATTACGGTGGCCTCGTCGCCGTGGCCATAGCCGAGTTCCGCCGGACCGGAAGCCCAGCCACTGTCGTTGAAAGCGGCCCCATGCCAGGCCGAGCCTTGGTCGGAACCGTCGTCAAGGTACTGCCAAACGGCCCCCTGCGGCACGATCGAGGTGACGGCCGTGATCGGGAAGAGCCCGAGCAGGTCCAGGTCGAAACTGATGTCGGAACTCGTGGGCAGGACTTGATGAACCTCGACGGCCAGGACATTGGTCCCGGCCAGCAGATTCGCCGCACTGATCGAAAACTCGTCGAACACGCCTTCGGCGGCCGCCCCGGAGGCCAAGGTCAAGTAGTCGATGGCTCCGCCTTGGATGTTGGAACGAGCCACTTCCTGCCCGTTGAGATAGACCACCGCTCCGTCGTCTTTCAACAGCCGCAGCGCCAACTCGGTAAACTGGCTCGGGTCGTTCACTTCGAACTCGTGGCGGAAGTAGTAGGTGATGTGTTTATTGGTGGCATCGCCTCCGTAATCGAGCAGCGTGACTTCATCGCCGTCGCCATAGCCCAACTGCGCCGGTCCCTCGGCCCAGGAGGCGTCGTCGAACTGCGGATCGTACCAGGCCCAATCCCCGGAGACACTGCCCTGGTCGGATCCGTTGTCGAGATATTTCCATGTCGAACCGGTCCGCACCAGCGTGGTGCCGCTGGTCTGGGCGGAGAACTCTTCGGCGGTCGGCGAAGGGGTGCCGTCGGGCAGTCGAGGATCGGAGCCGTCGGTCGTGTAATAGACCGTCCCCACCGCGTTGGGGTTGGACAACATCAACGGGAAACCGGGCTCGATGAGTCCGCCGTGCTGGTTCATCTTGGGCGCGTCGAGCGTCGGGTAGAGTCCGACATTGCGCCATTGCTGGAGGATGTAATTGGGACGCTGGGGGAAGTATGTGTTTATGGTCCAGTTGACTTGGTTCAGCCAGTTGTCGCGGGTGCGGGCCGGGTCCACGTTCTCGAAGCTGCTATCACCCCAGCGAGCCGATTCGCCGACGATGGCCCGGTCGATGATGTCGGCCAAATCGGTGAAGCGGGCCTGGTTGGCCTCGACGCTCAGCGGTCCGTCGTTGAACATGTGCTGGTAAACGCGGTCGGCAAATTCCTGCCGGAACTCTTCGACATTCAGCAAGGCCAGGTAGACCTCGCCGGGACCGGCGGTCCAGTAGTTGCCGTCGTAATTGACGCGATTCGTGCCGAGGTTTTCCAGGCTGGCTTCGGCGTCCCAGCTATGGAAGTACCACTTCGCCCCGTCGAGGCGACGCCGCGTGGCATACCAGTTGTTCTGCGGCCAATCCCAATTGCCGGAGAATTGGTTGGCGATCAGGTAGTCGATGAAGTCGGGAATATCGAGCACGCCCTTGACGGCCTCGTAGTTCAACGGTTGCTGGCGCATCATCGCGAAGAAGCTGTTCCAGGCGTCCAAGTTTCCGTCCTTCAACTCCCACGTGCCGATGGCATCATACTCCTCCTTGTCCCCGCCGTAGTAGCTGGCGGCAAAGGAGGCGTCGGGCCGCTCGACCGCATTGTAAACGCCCCAGTAGATCCCGTTGAGATACACATGAAACCAGGTGCCATGATGCGTGAGGCTGCCCATGGCGATCTGGCTGTCGGCGACCCACTGGTCGTAGAGATACGTGACGGTGGTTGGCCACCAATTGGTCGCCCAGGTGTCGATGACCCCGGCCCGCAACACGATCGTGTCGAACCGGTCGACCGCATCATTGCCGAACAAGGGATATTCCAGTTTCGTCGGGCCGTAATCCCGCTTGAACATCAGCCGCAACCCGTGCTTCAATGCACCCGACGACGGCCAGCGACTGGCCCCGCCGTGGATCCGCAAACCCGTATCGCTCTGAAACAGCGTATTCCCGTCGCCGTCGAACAACTCGGCCGAGGCGGCCCGCTCGAAAAATGAGCCTTCGGTTTGCGGGTGTGAATAGAGACCGCGCGCCGGGCCGAACAGGTCGTCCGGGTCGAGGACCAAGGAGAGCGTGGGAATCGCTTTCAGATCGTCCTTGATCGTTCCCGCGTATCGCGGGTCGTCGACGATTGCGGGATCCATCAGGTAGTTGGCCGGCACCGGATCCCAGGGATTCGCCCAGGTGGGGTCGCCGACGTAAACTCCCCAATTCCTCGGCTGGATGGAGCTGTCGCGGTCTTGGAGGATCACCTGATCGAGGAAGATGTAGGTATGCGTATCGACGTTGGTCGACAGGAAGCCGTCTTTCAACGCCAGCGCCCGCAAGGTCGTCGTACCGGAAATGTGGATCGGGCCGCTATACGTATTGCCGTGAGTCGCCGTCGGTTCACTCCCGTCGGTGGTATATCGGATTGTGGCGTTGGGCGTGTCGGTGGTGATGATCACGTCCAGCGGTTGCTCGAAGAATCCCCGGTCGACGCTGAAATTCGTATCGCGGACAAAATCGACCACGCCCTGCGTGTTGTTTTCACTACCGGGCGTGGGATCGGCATAATATCGCGAGGCCGTTCCCTCCAGGTCCGTAAGAATCAGGAAATCATCGTCTTCGGCCGAGATGTTCAGCCCCTGGACCGCCAGGAGGTTCGTGCCCTCGGTGAGCAGACTGACCGAATTGCTCAAGTCGAGTTCCATCCACTGAAGCGAGTCGGCTGCATTGCGGCTGGCGGTGGCCGTCGAATTTCCGTCCGGCGCGGCGGGCGCGTTTCGCCTGGCCACCTCGACGCCGTTGATGTACGCCACGAAACCGTCGTTGTACTTCGTTCGCAACACGAGTGAAGTGAACGACTCGGGCACGCTGACCCCGAACGGCAGCCGCAGCAGTACGGTCGAGCTCACTCCGTGCATGTCGGCCCCGATGTCGACCTGGACGGCTTCCGCCACGCCCGAGCCGGCCTGATCGAAGCCTACGCCCGTGCCGACGTCCAGCATAAACGGCACGCTCAACGATTCATTGGTCTGATCCCCGGAGGGTGCGTAGCCAAAACTCCAATCGGACGCGTTGTCGTGCTCCGATGCGCCGACCCGTTGCAGCGAGCCTGTCGGATAGGCGCCCTTGTCAACCGACGGCCCGTTCCACATCTCGTCCAGCGTAAACGTGCCATAAGGATCAACGGTCACCGAAAACCGGTCCAGATCCGCGGCAGAGTATCCCCAGATCACAAAATCGACCACCCCGCCGGCGTCGTCGAGGATCATCATCCAACCTTCGGCCGAAGATCGCCAAAAGACGTTGTCTTCGGTGGTGTCGGGTCGGTAGGCAATTTGCCCGGGCTGCAAGGAGTCGGGAAAACTCCACAACGGCGAATGAACGTCGTTGATCTCGTAGTCCTGAGCGTCATTGGCCGCCACCACCCAACCGGTCGTGTCGATCGTCTGCTGCGAAACGTTCTGAATCTCGAAAAAGTCGGGCGTTCCCGTTCCCGCCTCGGTAATCAGGACCTCGGGCAGTTCGATCGGGCTAGTCCAACTCGAATCGTTGAAATCGAGATCCTTCCAACCGGCCGGCAAGGTCTCGGCGGTCGGCACCAGATACCGAAGATCTTCCCCGGGGGGAACCGCAAACAGTCCCGAATCTCTGTCGACCCCGTAAGAAATGTCGTCAAACTGCTTGGGATATTTCGGAGCAAACTCGTGGGCCACGGTATCCCTGTCCGGTTCCACCAAGGCCAGGTATTCGCCGTTGCTGTCCAGTTTGAAATTCGTATGCAATTCGCTCCCCGCGTCGTGCCGATCCTTGCCCGAGGCAAACACCAACAGGTAATCGTCCGGGGCGAGCACTTCCGAGGGGAGCGACCACTTGGTCGGATTGCTCTGGTCGTCGGTCAGCCACCAGCCATCCGTGTTGATCGGATTGTTGCTCGGGTTGTGAATCTCGATCCAGTCGGACGAATCGCCGTCCTCGTCCAGCAGCGTGCTGACGTTGGCGGCCATGAACTCGCTGATCTGTAGCGTGTTGCCGGCCAGCAGACAGCGAGGTTCCAGTTGCTCGAAGGCCAGTCGTCCCGATCTGCCCCGCTTCGAGCTGCCGGATAAGGCACGGCCGGACTCCATCCCAAGTCGTTTTGCAAAGTTGCCCATCCGTTCCTCTAGCCAACGTTCCGGGAATCGATTATTCGGTTTGCACAGAATATGCGAGCGAATAAGGGATTCTCGTCATTATGACAGCGGACGGCAGAAATAGCAAGTTTTGCGGCGTTTTTCGAGGGATTCGTGTAAGTATTCGTCCAACCCGTCGAAGGCTGTTTGTGACGAACACATTGGACGAAGGGGATTCGCCGTGGGAGGGGGAAAGCGGTCTTGTTGGGGCTGCGTGGCGTTGAAAGTATGGGAGTTCAGGGTTCAGGGTTCAGCACTCGAATTCAACGTTTGTCTCGAAGTCCTGAACCCTGAACCCCGAACCCTAAGACCCTTGCAAGCAATATGTTACGTCCGGCTGACCAGTACAGAGGGCGACGCCTCATTGCCAAGGCATGCGGTCCGGTCGTGAATAATCTCGCTCAGCGGTCGGATACAGTCGTACCACTCAGTCGATGCGACCGCGGCCTGCTGTGTGGCATGGGGACCGTAGAGTTTGTCTGGGCCAGATTGTACATCTTCGATGGGGGTGAAATCCGATTGCACGGACGGGCGACTTTATCTCGGTGAGATTGAACCAGGACCTCGCCTGCAAGCAAGCAGACGGTCGAGAAAGCTATCGCGATCGTAATGAAGATTGGTTCAAAAGGCATGGCAGACAGGTAAGCTGGCCGGAAAGCGGGGTTCGTGGTCGACTGACACTCTCATCGGCCGATGGCTGCCTGCCGGTCAAGACCGATCGGGCCGACCGACCAATTGTTGCAAATCTTCGCCACCTACCAAACCGGTAGAGTCTTCCCAGTAGAAAAGGACGCCCAAAGGATACGGCTGGTGTCGCAAGCCAAACAGCCCGTCCGCTGGGCATGGCACCACACGGTCGCATGGTATCTTATGGTCAGAACTACGGATACTTTACCCGTTATTCCAACTTAGATATCGTCCCTAGTCCTGGCCTCTATGCCAGTGGATAAGGCGCGGCGTCGGGCGCGAGATTGCTGGATTTTCAGGTCCAGGTCAGCTCGGGCTCGGTGGACCCAGTCTTCGAGTTTGGTGCACCATTCGCGGGCCTTCTTGTCGTGCAGGGCCAATTCGTCGATCTCGAATTCGCGGCAATCTTGGGCCATTTGCCGCGTATTAGCGGCCAAATCGAACAAATAGAGCGCGAAATGATCCAGTTCGGCCGGGCCGTAAGGTTGCAGGGTCATGGGGCAGTCTCGATCGAGTTGGTTGGAGAAGTCTTCACAAATAGTCCTTCATGCCATTGTACGTGATGGCGGCAATTATGTCCAGGAATACACCCAAATAAGTGGTTCTAGGTAGCCGAATTATGGACCTAAAGTATACAAAAAGTGTCCAAAAGATATTGGAAAAAATGTACACTTTGTGCTAGCATCTGTTTCAGCAGAGAGGGAGACATCCCAGTTCAGGCGTCAGCGAGAAATGAGAAAGGAGACGGACGATGATTGCACCTACGGTAGTGGAAGAGATTCGCACGTTGTTGTCGGAGCGTGAGCTTTCGCAACGCAAGATAGCCAAACGCCTCGGCGTGAGCCGGGGGACGGTCAACGCGATCGCCCTGGGAAAACGACCCGACCGCCCAATACGACGCCCGGCCGACGACTTCATCGCACCCCGCGGGATCCCCCAGCGTTGCCCCATTTGTGGCGGTCTGGTTCAGATGCCCTGCCTAGTCTGCCAAGTCCGAGCCATCCAACGCCGCCGGCAAGGCAAGCGGCTGTAATCCCTTGCCCGTCAGTTCCAGCGGACCTCAGGTCGGGCACGCCCCCATCGAAACAAAAACGCCCGCGAGCCGAAGCCCGCGGGCGTTGAAGATTCGAAAACAAACTGCCCCTCACGCGTAACCGCTTAGCTGTCGAGGATCGCCTCGGCCTCTTCGCGGTAGGCGTCCATGACGTAGGGGATGCCGGTCACGTCGGCACACTCCTTGGTCAGGCTGAACAGTTCCCTGCGGGTGATCGACGGAATGTTGAAGCGTCGGGCGCCGGCCATCAACTGCTGCAGGCCGACCTTCAGCTTGTCGGCGTAGGAGTAGATGCCGATCGCGCCGAGCGGGATGTTCTTCATCTCGCTCTTGCCCACAATGTCGGCCACCTGCTCCCAGCAGATGAAGATTTCTTCCGGGGTTTCGCCGTATTGCTTGACCGTCTTCGGCATTTCTCCGTTGTGCATCCATTTGGCCACATTCTTGCCCACCATGCCCGGAATCATCAACGCACGGCCCATACAGACGGCCTTCACGTACGGCGCTCCCAGGGCCAGGCACTTGAACAGGTGGTCTTCGCTGCTGAACCCGCCGGCGAAGGCCAGATCGGGGACACGTTCGCCCTTCTTGGTCAGCTTGTCGGCGAACTCGACGGCTGCGGAGTGCAGGTAGATCGAGGGCATACCCCATTCTTCCATCATCCGCCAGGGGCTCATGCCGGTGCCGCCGGGCGCTCCGTCGATGGTCAGCAGGTCGATCTTCGCCTTACCGCACCACTTCAGGGCCATGGCCAATTCACGCAGCGGAT
>CAYYOX010000401.1:0-6648 GCA_964473065.1 uncultured Planctomycetaceae bacterium
CGATCTTCCGCTGAGTGCCGAGTTAGTGCGCCAGACGGTGGAGTACCACCGTTTTCGACGGCTGGAATTGGACGCGAGTATCATAGAAAGGGCCGCTGCCGGGGCCGACACCTATCGCCAGTTCGTCGGCGCCCTGTACACCGAATACGGCAGGCTGCGAGGGAAACCTTTTGCGGGTGAGAAGACACCCGACTATGTACGCCGACTGCCGCTGCTTCACGCCCTGTTTCCTTGGGCGAAGATGATTCACATCATTCGCGACGGTCGCGACACGGCCCTTTCGCTGTTGCAGTGGGCCAACGAACAGAAAGGTCCCGGAAGGTTCGAGCTCTGGAAACACGAACCGATCGCCGTTTGTGCCTTGTGGTGGCGATGGCTGGTCGAGAGCGGCCGCGCGGCGGGTAAATCGCTCGGCCCGAGCCAATACTGCGAAGTTCAGTACGAACAACTGGTCGCCCAAGCCGGGCAGGAACTGACCAAACTGGCCGACTTCCTTCAACTGCCCTATGCGCCCGAGATGCTGGAATTTCACCGCGGTAAGCGAAAGAAGCAAGCGGGACTCTCGGCCAAAGATGCCTGGCTTCCGGCCACCACCGGGCTGCGAGATTGGTCGGCGCAGATGGACTCGAGAAATGTTGAACTCTTCGAGGCCTTGGCCGGCGATCTGCTGTCCGAATTAGGCTACGCCCGCGCGACCGACACGATTTCTCCCGAGATTGCCCGGGTGGCCGACCATTGTCGCCAGGCATGGCAAGAAGCGATGAAACCGTCGAAAGAGCGAGCCAAGTCTGCCGAGATCAAGAAGCCCGGCGTCAATCACGACGCATTGGCCCAACTCTCCGACGCCGACTCGGACATCGTACGTCGCGACACGGCGCTCTCTGGTTTGGCCACGCTGTTGGACCCCGAGGCATTTCGCGAACTGCTCGCGTCACACTGGCCGGGCGAACAGTTTGGTCCCCTGCAACTGCAATATGTACGTTACAAGCCGGGTAAACGCTACCTGGCCGCCTACCGCGTCGAGGTCGACGGCGTGATGACCGACATCCACGCGGCCGCCTATCGTTCGTCGGCATGGGGGAAGATACGAAGGGCCTACATGCGAGCCAGTGAGCGCGATGCGTCGGCTCCGCTGCCCCACTTGGTTCAGAAGCAGGAGATCGCCATCTACCGCTTTCCGGCCGATCCAGAGTTGACCGTACTGCCTCGGCTCGTCGATTCGAAGCAACGGGAAGAACTGCTTCGGCGACTGTTTCCCGAGCAGGAAGAGTCTTGGGCCGGCACGATCGAAACCCTGCGCTACAAACCCCAGCGACGTTACGTGGCCCGGCTGTTGCTCGACGGAGAGCCCAAGGCCCTTTTGAAATTCTACACCCAAGAAGGCTATCTGGCGGCCCAGCGAAACGCCAAGGTGCTCGAACCGTGCGTCGGATTGCAGCTTGCCGAGCGCATCGGCCGATCGGATCGCCACCAGATTGTCGCCTTGCAGTGGTTGCCTGGGCAGTTGCTGAGCGACGCTATCACCGACGAATCGTTGCCGTGCGACCGCATGGCCGCGGTGGGGGCCGCCTTGGCCGCCTTTCATGGCCAGGATTCGCACAAGCTGAAGCGACTGACCGCCAACGTCGAGGCCCTGCAGTTGTTAGGCGTGGCGGAAGCCGTCGGATGGCTGGACCCCCAGTTGGCCGATCGTGCAGAGAAGCTTGCCGGCCGACTTGCCCAGCGGATCCGAGAGACGCCTTTCACGCCGTGTGCCATCCATGGCGACTTCTACGCCAAGCAGGTGCTTTTGACCTCCGACGGCGTGGCCGTGCTCGACTTGGACAAGGCCGTACGAGGTGACCCGGCCGTCGATTTGGGAAACTTCATCGCCTGGCTCGAGTTCGACGCCTTGCAAGGCCGGCTCGCGTCGGACCGGATTGGGCCGCTACAAGATGCCTTGCTGGACGGTTATCAGAGTGTCGACGACGGGCCGGCAGCGGGCCAAGTCGCCCTGCAAACGGCCGCCGCCCTGTTCCGCTTGGCTACGGATCCGTTCCGCGGACGCCAACCTGACTGGCCCCAGCAGACATCGCAAATCCTGCAACGCACCGAGGCCATTCTCGCAGCCCAAGGCGCCACGGAAACATCGCAATCGGCGCCAAGAACAGTCCAACCGAGCGAGAACCTTTCGCAGGTTCCCGTGACAGATCCCTTTAACATCGCCGTCGATCCGTATATGCGTTTTCTACCGCAAGCCCTGGACCCGAAAGAAGTCTTTGCGCTGTTGGAAGATCATCTGCCGCGTTTGACCGCGGGTGATAACGACTTTGCACTGCGTGGCATCCGCGTCATCCGATACAAACCCCAACGTCGCTGCCTGATTCAGTACGACCTGTTTCGACACCGCGCGGGACGGAAGCCCAAAGAGGTTACGCTAGTCGGAAAAGTTCGGGCCAAGGGGCTGGAGAAATCGAGCTACCGCACGCAGCGGTTACTCTACCGGGCCGGGTTTGTCGGCGACAGCGAGGACGGAATCTCCGTGCCCAAGCCACTGGGGACTATCCCCGAGTTGAGGATGTGGTGTCAACAAAAGGTTCGCGGGGTGACGGCCACCGACCTGTTGACCGGGCCGGAAGGACCTGCGCTGGCGGGCCGAATCGCCGAGGCCGCCTGCAAACTCCACGCCACGCAAATCGAGGTCCCTCGTCGCCACGCCATGGCCGAGGAGTTGCAGATCCTTCACGAGCGGCTGCCGCAAGTCGCCTCCGCCAATCCAGCGTGGCACGCCCGCATTGACCACATCCTGGCAGCCTGCGATCAACTCGGCGCGGCCACGCCGACTTCGCCGCCGGTGGGAATCCATCGCGACTTCTACCCCGACCAGATCATCGTTCGCCGAAAGCGCTTGTATCTGCTCGACTTCGATCTCTATTGCCAAGGCCCGCGGGAATTGGACGCCGGTAACTTTTGCGGCCACCTAATCGAACAGGGCCTCCGCACGCTCGATGGCCCCGACGCCTTGCGCGATTGCGAGGAGGCTTTTGTGCAGCGGTTTCTGGAGCTTTCCCCCGAAGCGATTCCTGCGGCCATCGAGGCCTACGCCACGCTCACGCTCGTGCGACACATCCATCTAAGCACCCAACTACCCGGCCGAGAGTCCACCACCGAAGCACTCCTGCAACTCTGCGAACAACGCCTATAAAGCCGCGACCGCCTATAAAGCCGCGACCGCCTATAAAGCCGCGACCGTTGGTCGCGCCAAGGCAGTCAGCCCGTCGAGCATCCGCCGGTACGGCGATGAAATGTTTAGCCGTCGCCGGTACGGCGATGAGATTGAAGATCTAGCCCTCACCGCCGTACCGGCGGCGGCTAAACACATTCCGAAAGTAATTCCTTTACAAGTTCTAAACGGCGCCCGTTGTTTGGGCGCGACCAACGGTCGCGGCTTTATAAGCGGGCACGCAATGCGAGACTCAGGTAGCGATTATCCAAGTGGACCATGATTCGGCTGTCGATCCACTCGTCGAGCATCCGCAGAAGCGTTGTCTCGTCGGGCGGGGAACCTTCGGTGATGTCCGCCACATGCTCGGCGATCTTGTGTAGTGTGTGACCCGAGTCGCAAAAGAGATAGACGGCCCGCTGGATGCCGGTGAGCCGCTGCTGGAAGACGGTTGCGTCGGGTCGCGTGTCGGTCAGAATCAGCACGCCGTCCGCGCGGTCAAAAGAGCGGAGCGTTACGGTTCGGTTCAACTGCCGCCATGTTTCGGCCGCGCGGAGCATCGGCTCGGCATAGTCGAGCACCTTGCGGCCGTCGGCGTAGTCGTACTCGTAGTAGTAGGCCATCTGCCGCAGGGCATCTTCCGAGAACGGATAGACATAGCCAAAGGCCCGATTCGGCCGCGGGTCTTTCATGCCGTACGCCTCGGGATCCTCGAAGTAGGGCGAGAACCGATCCAGCCGCACCGGTCCCACGGCCAGCGGCGGGGCCAAGTGATAAATCGACGGCAAGAGTTCGGCCAACGCGGCGTAATCGGCCGGGTCCTCGCCGGGGAAGCCGTAGAGAATGTTCCACTTGACCTCGATGTCGGCCTCGGAGAACCATTTTAGTGTTTGCAGGTTTTGCAATGCATTGGCCCCCTTGCCGATCAGCTTCAGGACCGGGGTGATGAATGTTTCGATCCCCAGTTGGGCGGCCCCCAATCCGGCATCCAGCAATGCCTGCACGTGAGCGCGGCGGAGGTTGGTCTTCATTTCGAAGACAAAGGCCAGATCCATATCGGCGTCACGGAGCATCGGCAGCAGCGTGTCGAAGTAGCGAGGATCGAGAATGTTGTCGGATGAACACGCGCGATGTACGCCATAGCGATCCACCAGATACTGCAACTCGTCAAAGGCCCGTTGAGGCGTTTTGCTGCGATAGGTCAACGAGCAGCCGTTGAGCCCGCAGAATTTGCAGTGATGTTTCTGCCCCCACCAGCAGCCGCGCGAGGTCTCGAAGAACAGCAGCGGCTCGATGTCGTCCCTGAGTGAACTGGCGGCGTGTCGCTGGAAGAAGTCGTCGAAATCGGGGTACGGCAAGGCGTCCAGGTCATCGACCGTCAGTTGCGAGGCGTCCGGCGTCTCGGCCGGTTGATCGACCTTGCCGACCACGCCCGGCGGGAGTTCGATATCGCCGCCCTCTAGAATCTGCTCGACCACATCGGGGAACGTCAAGTCGGCCTCGCCAAGAAACGCATAGTCGATCTCGGAAAACTGCCGGACCAGTTCGACGCCCATTTCCGCTTCGCAGGCCGCCCCGCCGAAGAGGACAGTTGTCTCGCCATGCAACTGCTTGATCCGCCGCGCCAAGCAGATCGACGGCATGGTCTGCTGAAACGAAGCGGCAAAACCGACGATCGGGTAGTCGGCCCAGTCAATGGCCGCCATGCACCGCTCGAGAAACGGTTCGACGTGTTGGCCGACTTCCAAGTAATCGCGAAAGTCCGACTCGTCGATCCCCGCGTCGGTCGTCTGGAGGACTTCGCGAAAGTAGGCGTCGTCGTCGGGCAGTTGGTCGCCGAAATAGTGTTTCGCGAACAGCCGTTCGCCGCCTAAGACGAAGGCGAAGTTGTCGGCGATCCAGTCGTAACGCTCCTGGCCGATCCGCTCGGCCAGATCGAAGTTGAAGTAGGCCAAGTCGCAGGCAATATCCCGACGCAGAAGCGCTGCCTTCAGCAGGCTGGGCCCCAAGTTGGGCCAGCGCAGGTTGGAAAACGGCATGTTGACCAGTAAGACTCGCGACATGCGGCTTGGCTTTCAGTAGTCAGATTTCTGGGGAAAAGCTGAATAGTTTTGCGTGTTTCCGGGAGGAAATGGGCCGTTTGACACGAATGGTCTGCCGTGCCAATGCGGTTGCACGTAGTCAACGCTTGCAGTGGGGCATTGAACGGCCCGGCGGGAACTCCCGAGTTTGAACGGCCAAAGCGGCCTTGTCAAGTACCGGACTTTTGCAAATTGGTCCCCTTGCCCGAGCTTCTTGGCCATTTTTGCCCTCCATGGCTGGAAAACCAAACGGGAAGGGCATCAACTGTCAAAAAGCTTTTCGTAGACTCCCTAGCATCGCCATTGTGACGCAATGTTCCTGGTTGGCGCCGTCCATCTTGTTGCAGGGTAGCGTGTTACGAAAAAAACGCCTATCCGTCGCAGTTGCCGAGGAAAACTCGGTGTGATTCGCCCCGACGGTCATAACGAGGTGGCATTTCGCCTTGATGCAGTTCCCGGCCTGACCTACATTTACTATATTGCGCCGTGGATTTCGGTTTGCCACCGCGGTTTCCACGTCTCGAACATGGCTTTGTGAACCAAAAAACAACCTGCGATTTTAGCGAGTCAGAAAATCTCTCCCACAGCGACCGTTTTCCAACAGTGTATCTCGCCCGCCTGCAAGGCGACGTACTCCGTCGACGAGATCAGGGTAGCCTGCGACAAGTGCGGCGACCTGCTCGACGTGGTGTATCAATGGGACCGGCTGCGCGTGCCCGGGTCGCTCAAGGAGTTCGAGAAGAAATGGCAGCGCCGCCATGAACCCCACTGTTTCAGCGGCGTGTGGCGGTTCCACGACTTGCTGCCCTTCGTGCCCGTCGAGCAATGCATTACGATCGGCGAGGGGCAAACGCTGTTGCAACCTTCCGACGGTGCAGGTCAGTTTGTCGGCATGAAGCCGGGGCGATTGCTCTTGCAGTACGAGGGAATGAACCCCTCGGGCAGTTTCAAAGACAACGGCATGTCGGCCGCATTTACCCACGCGAGCTTTGTCGGCGCGAAGCGGGCCGCCTGTGCCTCAACCGGAAACACGAGCGCCTCCTTGGCGCTGTATTGCTCGGTCACCTCGCTGATGAAGGCCATCATCTTCATCGGCTCGGGCAAGATCTCCTACGGCAAACTCTCGCAGGCGCTCGACTACGGAGCGCTGACCGTGCAAATCAACGGCGACTTCGACGACGCCATGGCCCGGGGCACAGAAGTCACTGAGCAGTTGGGCATCTACCTGGTCAACAGCGTGAACCCGCTCCGGCTGGAAGGCCAGAAGACGATCATGTACCGCGGCCCCGAAGCGATCCGCTGGGAGGAGCCCGACTGGAGCGTGGTACCCCGCGGCCGCACGGGCACCACTCACGACTTCTGCAA
>CAYYOX010000402.1:0-6631 GCA_964473065.1 uncultured Planctomycetaceae bacterium
TGCATCGCACAATCTGCCCCGGGTCAGACAAACCCCGCTAATCATCAGGCGTCGCTTACCGCCGGGGGATTGTTCTTCAGAGTCTCATCTAAAGCGTACACGATTAAGCCATTTGAGCATGGCCCACTTTGGGTGGGGTGATTGTCGATTTCTGGCCGTTGTTTTCCGCCTACTGCAACGTCGGCATGGCGATCTCGCCGCGGAGTTGGGCTTGGCCGGTTTCCTTCTCGAAGACGCCGTAGAAGAGCGAACTGCAATCGAGCCATAACGTGATCCGGTGCATCTCCTCCTCGCTTAGCGCGACGTCGTAGTGGCCCTTCTTGAGGATCTCGTAGAGCTTCGAGGCGTGGGCGCCGAACTTGCCGGGCGTGGTGCGGTAGCCGTCGTTGTAGTTCCAGAAACCGTACTTCGGCGCCAGGCTGACGTACGAGGCGTACCAGTTGCGTTGGATCGGCTCGCGGGCAAGGTTCGGCGCCGTGTCGGACTCCTTGGCGTGGCACTCGACGCAATGCTGATCCAGCACCGGCTGGACCAACTGCGGATAGCTGAACGGGTTCGAGCCTTCCACGTCCGGCTTCAGCCGCGAGGGTTCGCGACGCAGTGCCAGCGGCAGATCGGTCGGCATCTGCGGCGAACGGTGACGCCGATCGTGGCAGCCGTGACAGACCAACCGCTCGCCGGCCTGCAGATAGGTGGCCGAACGCATCGATTGCACGGCCAGTCCGTTCTCGTCGATCGCTTGGAAGAAGATCTCCTTTTGGGCCGGGAAGTGGACATGGGGGCTGCCGGCCGCTTCCCGGGGACCGGGGCCCAGCACGTGCGGGGCAGGGGTGCCCGAATCGGCGGCCGAGGGCAATCGCAACCCGGTCTCGTGCGGCGGATGGCCCGAGGGAACCGACATCGGGAATAACTGCAGCACGCGGAGTTCGGTGATCTTGGTCCCTTCGGGCCAAGGTTTCAGGCTGTCGTACACATTGATGACCGAGATGGTCCCTTCCGGCACTTCGATGTTGTCGTCCAGCACGCGACCGACGTCGGGATGGTTGCCCGGCACGTCGAGCGCCATTTCCGGCGGCGCCGACGGCATCAGTCGCGGCCGCAAGGGGATCGGTCCCAGGCAGGCGATTTCCGGGTCGCGATAGATCAGTTCCTTATTGCCGAACGCGTCGACCAGATAGATCCCGTAGTTGCCCGGGTTGTACGCGCCACCCTGGAAGCCGGCGCCCGGTTTCATCGTGGGATCGTAGACGCACAGATAGTAGTTCTCGCTCAACGGCCATGCAGTGCCGTAGACTTGGCCGCCGCCTTGGGTCTCGGGGAAACCGACGTCAGGCGTGATGCGCTTGATCGGGGCCATGCCGTCGTCGTCCTCGACGTGCGGATCGATCAGCACCAACGACCCGTAGGCCTGACCATGGTGCGGCGTGGCGGTGGCGACGTACTTGTGCGAACCGGCAACCGCCCGGACGTCCAGTTCCATGTCGGGCCGCAGCGGACGCGGCGCGAAGTTGCCGTGCAACGCGCGCGAGTCGCGCCCGTCGAGCGTGGTGATCCACGGGAAATGGGCCGTGCAACCGAACCGGTCGACGTAATCCCAACGCGTATAGATGATGCGTCCGTCGTGCGACACGCTAGGATGCCACTCGTTGGATTCGTGGAAGCTCAGACACCGAATATCACTGCCGTCGGCCGCCATGTCGTAGAGCGTATAGAGCGGACAGACCCGGCCGCAGCGAAGGTACCCGCCGCGTCGTTCCGAGATGAACGCAATCCGCCCGTTGGGCAGCCAGCAGGGGTCGAGATCGTTGAACGTGCCGTCGGTCAACTGTTCGAGGTTGGTGCCGTCGACGTTGACCTTGAAGACATGGAAGCAACGCCCCTCGGCCCAGTGTCCCTTGGTCGGATCGGTATGATGCCGATGCCGCATGTCGCCCGTGCATTCGACGAAGGAGAACAGGATGCTCTTGCCGTCATAGGACAAATCATGCGCAAGGAACGTCCCGCCGCCGTTGTCCTGGCCGCCACGGTTACCCATTGCGTCATACGAGACGGCCGGTATCTTGCTGGGCCCGCCGGTGAGCTTCTGTCCCTTCAATCGACCGCGCTCGACCACCGCGTCGGCCAGCACGTCGCGGACTTGGGGATTGGGCCCGAACGGATCGGACAGCACGTAGATCCCGCCGCCGGGCGTGGCCGCCATGCCGTAGTACTGATCACACATGTGATCGCATAGGGCCCGATGGTGTTTGGCAAACAGGATCTTGTCGAAATTCAACAGCGGGTTGGAGAAGGCGATATTGCGTCGCACTTGATACGCTTTTTCGAACAGCTCGAACCGACCTTTGCCGTCCTGCAAATCGACCTCGGCGTTGGCCGTCTGCAATGCGGCGAACTCTTGTTCCAAGGTCGCAAGGTCGCCCACGCCGGGAATCCGTTTCAGGTCGTCCAGCAGCAGGGCCGTGCGCCGCAGGATGACGTCCAGCGGATCGCGGTCTGACTTGTCGATCAGCGCGGCCGGATGATGGACCTGATCGGCCACCTTGGCGAAATGGCCCCGACGCGTCAAATCATGCTGCAAGGCAAGGAACCGCTCGGCCGCTTCGCTTTTCGGTCGGCCATCCGGTCCGAGTAGTTTGGCCGGCTGATTGCGGCAGGCGAACGTGACACCCTCGCTAAGGATCTTCAGCTCGGCAATCGACGTGTAGGGCTGACCGTTGACCTCCGAAAGGGCCCGCAGACAGACATAGCGTCCTTGCTTTTTCTCGGGCAAGGCGACCGTCTTCTCTTCGGCGTCTTTCGCAAAGGTTCCCTTGGCGGCCGGTGGGCCCAAGTTCTTCGGGTCGTCGGTCACGTAGAACTCGTAGTCGGCGATGGTCCCGTTTCCGCCGCCGGGTCGGGGTAAGTAGCTGAAGCCGCCGATCTCGAACGGCCCGCCCAGGTCGACCACGATCTGATGCGGATGCTTAGGGATGGGATCGGTGCATAGCGTATGCCACATAGTCCCCGGGTCGCCGTCCATAGCCCGAACGCCTTCATAGCCGCCGAAATCACTGTCGACGCTGATCCGCACCGGCACGACCTTCGGCTCCGCTTCCGCCGCCGCGGTGACGTTGAATGTTCCAAGCAAGGCACACAAGAGAACGACAGAAATGATGGCCAGCCTATTCATCTACGGAACCTCCAAGTTCTTTTGTGGAAACGAACCGCGTTCGGTTGCGAACGCCGCAGTCTCCATTCTAATCGCCCCATCGGGGGAACGTCAAGTTTGACTGTGGATTGCCGTCGGTTCCGCTGGACCGTAGAATGAGGCCCGAAAGGACGACTCAAACGTCAATACCTGCAATCGAAGGAGATCGGGCCATGTCAGCATTTTTTCGCTATTTGATGTATTTTTGGCTGTTTTCGGCCGCAGGCCTGCCCGCGTGGGCACAACTTCCCAATAGCCAATTCAACCGCGGCAACGATGCCCCGGAAGCCTGGACCCTGGCTGGCGGGCAAGGCCGTTGGGTCGATCGCGAGATTCTCGAAGTGACCGGCACGGGTGACGACTCGAGCTTCTGGCACATCAACCACCCGCTGAAGCCGGGCGGCTTGTATCGCTTCCAGACGCGGGCCCGACGTGTCGGCGGCAACGGCTATACGATCGCCGGACCCACGTTCGCCAATCGCGACTACTTCCCCGGCGACAACTGGCAGTGGATCGGCCATACGTTTCGCGTGCCCGAGTCGGTGGCGGACCACACGCTACGCGTCGGCCAGTGGCACGCCGACGGGGCGATTCAATTCGATGCCGTGCGTCTATATGAAGTCATGCCCGTGCATAAGGCGGCCGGGCAACTCGTGCTCGGCGAAGGCGAGTCGATTCGTGACGGACACTATCGGTTCCTGGCCACCTACGACCACCCGGGCAGCAACTACCATCGACCGCTGCACAGTACCAATGCCACGTTCAACAGCAACCGCTGGTGGATCGCGGAGAAGTCGCACGTCACTTACCGTTTCGCCTTGCCGGGCCATAAGTTTCTCGCCGGCAAGTTGAGCTTCAATGTGAACCATCACGTCAGTGGCGGTTGCCGCGCGGAAGTCAGCCGAGACGGGGCCGATTGGCGCACGCTGGCCACGCAATCGGCCATAGGCACGGCCAGTGGAAAACTGCCCGAGGAACTCCTGCCGGCCGAGACCCTGTTGGTGCGACTTACCCCGCCGCCGGAAGGCGGGCGCCTGCAAATCAACCGCCTGGAACTGACCGCCCGCTTGGACGGCTCGCCAACGGACGCGCTGGGCGAAACGATCTATGCCAACCTGCAGTCAACTTCGCCGGGCATCGAACTTCAACGGATGACCTTGCAGGAAAGCACCTCGGCCGGTCGGAAGACGCTCGTCATCGAAGCGAAGAACACCGGAACGAAATCCGTTCGCGCCGTCTTGGGGGCGACGGTCCGTGTATCGGGCAGCAGCACCGCTCTGCCGATCCGGACGGCCGAGTTGGCCGCGGAGGGGTCGGCCGAATTTCGAGTCGAACTACCGACCGAACAGCCGGGCGAACATCAAGTCGAACTGAATCTCGGCGGATCGAACGCCGGCCTCATTCAAGCACGATTGACCTATACCGTGCCCGACTACTATCGAACCGACTACGGCCAATTGCTCGACGACATCTCCGGCAACACGGCCGTTTGGTGGTGCGATGCGACACACAAGATCGCACCCAAACGACCTGCCCCGAGAGTGTCCGGTTCGGAAGTTCAACTCTCGGCGGCCGGAAACGACTTCGAGGCGGTGCAGATCGTGGTTCGGCCCAAGGAAACGCTTCACGGACTCACGGCCACCGCCACGGCACTGAGCGGACCGTTGGGCGAAACCATCCCGGCCGACAACGTGCAGATCCTTCGCGTCGGCTATCACTTCGTCGATCAGCCGACCGATCACACGGGCGTGCGCGACTTCTGGCCCGACGCCTTGCCGCCGTTGGATCGACCGATCGACGTCGAAGCCGGCAGCAATCAACCGCTGTGGGTGCTGGTCCACGTGCCCCGCGGCGCCAAGGCCGGCTACTACACCGGCAAGGTGTTGCTCAAGGCTGAAGGTTTCTCGGCCGAGGTGCCGCTGACGTTGCACGTGTGGGACTTCTCGCTGCCCGTGCGAAACCATATCGAAACGGCCTTCGGCTTCACGCCGGGCGAAGTCTTTCGCTATCACGGGCTGAAGACCGTCGAGCAGAAGCGGCAGGTGTTGGAGATGTATTGGCAGAGCTTCGCCGACCATCGCATGAGTCCTTACAATCCCACGCCGCTGGACCCGATCCGTGTGAACTTCGCTGCCGACGCCGATCCGCCGCGCACGGAGATTGACTTCTCGGCGTTCGATCGGGCCATGACTCGAGCGGTCGAGAAGTTTCATTTCACCAATTTCCGTCTGCCAATGCAAGGCATGGGCAGCGGCTCGTATCACTCGCGGTCCAATCCGCGTATCGGCGGTTTTGGCGAACAGACGCCCGAGTATCAGGCCATGTTCGCCAGCTATGTGAAACAACTGGAAGAACACCTGCGCGAAAAGGGCTGGCTCGAGATGGCCTACATCTATTGGTTCGATGAGCCGAACCCGAAAGATTACGGCTTCGTGGCCAACGGCATGCGACGGCTGAGGAAGTATGCCCCGGGCCTGCCGCGGATGCTGACCGAAGAGCCGGCCGACAACGAACTGACCGACGTGGTCGATATCTGGTGTCCGATCAGCTACAACTTCGATCACCAAAAAGCCGAACAGCGACGGGCCGACGGACAGCGGTTCTGGTGGTACGTCTGCACGGCCCCCAAAGCTCCGTATTGCACGTTGTTCATCGACCATTCGGCCACCGAACTTCGGACTTGGCTCTGGCAAACCTGGCAACGGGACATCTCGGGCGTGCTGGTCTGGCAGAGCAACTACTGGACCTCCGACACGGCCTTTCCCGAGAGTCCCCAGAATCCGTACGAAGACCCCATGGGCTACGTCACCGGCTATTCGACGCCCAAGGGCACGAAGTTGGCCTGGGGTAACGGCGACGGACGCTTCATCTATCCACCCGAGTCGGCCGCCACACCGGCGTCGGAACCGGTAATCGCTCCGCCGGTATCGAGCATCCGCTGGGAGATGCTTCGCGAGGGGATCGAAGACTACGAGATGCTCTACCTGCTTCGCCAGCTATTGAGCCAACATCGCGACGAGCTGACCGCACAACAGATCGAACAGTACGAGGCCTTGCTGAAGGTCCCCGACGAGATCACCCAAGACATGACCACCTTCACGACCGACCCCAGGCCCATCTATGCTCGACGAGCAAAAGTTGCCGAGGCGATTGAACGGTTGGCTCGATAGACTGTCGATCAGCCTCAACGGAATTCATTACGGGAGAAGAAACCACGGATTATCTAGCGCGGCATAGCCGCAACCAAAGTGGGAGGGTTCGGGGTTCAGGGTTCAGCACTTGGATTCAACGTTTTGCCCCGAGATTCTGAACCCTGAACCCTAAGACCATTGCAAGCAAGGTGTTACGTCCGGTTGACCAGGAATCTTTGTGAAAAACTTAACAATGTTGAGACTGTAGCAAAGAAATCGGGTATGTACTATCCGGCTCGGGCTTGATGGAGGG
>CAYYOX010000403.1:0-6627 GCA_964473065.1 uncultured Planctomycetaceae bacterium
GCACAAGAATGACGGATCTGTTCTCGCCGATCGTAACAGCGTCAAAGTAGGCCTCCGGTTGCGAGTTGACCGCGGTGACGGTCAGGGACACGGTTTCTTTTGCGCTGATCAGTTGGAGGCCCGGGGCGGCGTTGGCGTCGATCACGACGAACTCGAAAAAGTCGTCGTCCCCGTTGAACCGTGGATCGGGCGTATAGGTTAGCAGACCGGTCGACGAATTCATTTCACTGATAGAACCGTGCTCGGGCGGAGTAACCACCACGTAGCTCAGGTTTGCCGGATCGCTGCCGGAGCCGGCCAATTGGATGATCGCCGGAGTATCCTCGTCCACTACGACAGCCGCCGCGGTGGCCACCGGTTCGGCGCCAAGATGGATGGTGACCGTGACTTCGTCGCTGGAAAGTGCCGCAACGCCGGCCGTCGTATAGTCGGTTACGTAGAACGTGAACGTATCGAATTCGGGATAAGGGCCGGTTTCCGGCGGCGTATACGTTACCTCGCCAGTATCGGCGTCCAATGTCAGTCCGCCGTCCGGCACGTCCGCGCCAAGGTGAAAAGTGAGCGTCTGCTCGACCTCCCAATCGCCGTCGTCGCCGGTCAAGGTGAACTGAATCGGAGTGTTTTGGCTAGTGGCAAGCTCCTGCTCATAAGCCAGCGGAGCGTCGTTGCGGGCCGTGACGTCGATCGTCACCGTGGCCGTTGCACTGAGGATTTCCGACTCCCCGTCCGCACTTGTTTCAATGACGGCGAAGCCGAAGCTGTCTTGGCCATTAAAATCGAGGTCCGGCGTGTAGGTGACGTCGCCAGTGGTCTCGTCGAAGTCGGTCAGTTCGCCATGACTGGGCCAGTTGACCAAAACGTACGTCAACGTTATCGATGTATCCAGTGGATCGCTGCGGTGTCCGGGGAGGTTTATCAGGGCCGATGTGTCTTCGTCCCAGTCTTCGAAGCTCAAGTCATCTGTTGTCGGCGGGTTTTGGATGACGATAGACACCGTGGCCGTCTCGCTGGCAAACACCGTAGTAGTGCCGTCTTCGGCCAGCTCAATGAGCCGGTACTCGAAGCTGTCGGCGCCCGTATGGAGCGGATCCGGCAGGTACGTGATCTGCCCGGTGGCAGGGTCGAAGTCGAACAGCGTTCCATGGTCGGGGCTCTTGATGATCTCCAGGAGAAGTTGCTGATCAAGCTCCGGGTCGCCGTCGTTTCCCAGTGACAGGATCGCCGAAGCGTCGTTGGCAAGGGTCAGATTCTGCGTGTCCGCCACCGGCGGATGGTTTACCGGAGTGACGTCGATTTGCACGGTGACCGGCATACTGACGCCTTCGTCACAGTTCACGGTGAACGTGAAGCTGTCGAGCCCGTTGTAATCGGCATCCGGCGTGTAGGTGATTTCGCCGGTGGCTTGATCGATGTCGCCGAGTGTGCCATAGGCGGGTTCACCTACGATCTCTAAGGACGCTGTTGTGTGGCTTCGCAGGATGGTGAACGCGGCTGCCGTGAGCGTCGCCGTGATGGGCTCAGTCTCTATCGTGCTGACACTTTGTGCAACGGCCACAGGCGCGGGGGCAATTGTGAAGCTTACCGTAGCCGAGGCACTGGGCCCCGTGCCGTCATTGAGGGTGAACGTAAAGGAGTCGGACTCGGATTGGGAGACAGCGTAGTCGGAATCTGCGGTGTACGTGATCTCTCCGGTGATAGGGTCGTAGGGCGATAAGGTGCCGTGGTCGGGCCCGGAGCTTACAACAATAGTCAGCGAATCCGTGTCAACATCGTGCCCTAGCGAGAAGTCGTCGTCCAATAAGAATACGAACGTCGACGCCCGACCTATGGGTATGTTACTGTAGGAGTTCGTCACGGGAGCGTCGTTTACGTCGTTGACCGTGATACTTACCGTGGCCGGTGCGCTGGAAATCTCCGTGCCTTGTCCATCCGTGTAAGACACCGTGTAAGTAAAGCTGTCGGCGCCGTTGTAGTCCGCAGTGGGTTTGTATACGACTTCGCCGGTCGTATCATTGATGCTAACAAACGACCCGTGGCTCGGCTGATCCTCTATCGAGAACGCCAGCGTGGGAGTGCCCGCTGCACCGCCGTCATTGCCGGAGAGTGCTACGGTGACTTGCCCGTCTTCATCGACGATGACGCCGGACACGTCATTGGCGACCGGCGCGGGCGCAATGGCGATATTGACGGTAATGGGAGCACTCATCAGGTTGCCGGGGTCGCCGGCAGTGTCGCTGTCGGTCAGCGTGAACGTGAAAGAATCCTCGCCTTGTGCACCCAAGGACGGTGTGTACGTGATCTCCCCCGTACTGCGATTGAAGTCACTGAGAGTTCCTTTGGTCGGCTGATCACTTTCACTCAGCGCAAGCGTAAGCAGTTGTGTGATCTCGGGATCGCCGTCGTCTCCCAACACAAACGTGATCGGCGTGTCCGGGGTCGTGACCACTGAGGTGACCGCCCCCGTCGGCGCGTCGTTAGTCGGAGTAACTGTAAGTTCCACCGTGGCGGGAAGGCTGGTACGCCTGGCCTCTCCGTTGGCATACGTAACGGTGAATTTGAAGACGTCAAAGCCGTTGAAGTTGGGATGGGGCGTATAAACGCCGGTCGTCGAATCGAGCTCCCCGAAACTCGGTCCCGTCACGATGGAAAAGCTGTCCAGTACCCAGCCGCCGTCCAAATTGCCGGGACCTCCGCCAAGGGTGACGGTGGTGTCTTCAGTGATGATCAGCGGCGCTCCCGGCTCGGTGGCCGTCGGCAACTCTTTCAGGTTGAGAGTAACCATGATATCCGCGGACTCCTGGCTCTCCTCGTCCGTGAGTGAGTAGGTGAAGGTGACCGTCGCGGCAGCGGAGCCCTCGCGCGTGTAGACCACCTCGCCCGTCAACGGGTTGAAGTCGCTCAGCGTGCCCTCAGCCGGCGGGATGGAAACGGCGTACGTCAACTCCTCTGTCAGTTCTGGATCGCCGTCGTTGCCCAACGGAATCGTTACCGGCTCGTGCTCGACCGTGAACTCATTTGTACTATGGCCCTCCGGAACCCCGTTTACCGGCGTGATCGTGATCGGGACGACAACCGATTCGCTGGTCACCACGATATCCCCGGTACTTGCGTCAACGTAGGTGTAAGACACGGAGAAGCTGAAGCTATCCTCGCCGTTGTAGTCGTCCGTCGGCGTGTAGGTCACTTCGCCCGTGTTTTGGTCAATCGTACCGAGCGTCCCGTAAAGCGGGGTGCTGTCGATGGCATAGGTCAAGACATGAGTGTTCGAGTCATTATCATCTCCTGTGAGCGTGGGAGTGATATCGTCATCTTCTGCCACGGTGACGCTGGCTGGCGGCTGGGCAGCCGGCTCGGACAAGATGGTGACGGTGGCCGAGCCGCTGGTAATTGCAGTCCCTCCGGCGCTCGTGTCGTCAGTAAGCGTGTATGTGAAGCTGTCACGACCGACAAACCCATCGGCAGGCGTGTAGACGATGGCTCCGATGATTTCTCCAGTCGATTCATCGTAGCCGCTCAACGTTCCGTTGTCTGGAAGATCCGAGATGGTGAGGATCAGCGATTGTTCGACTTCTCCGTCCCCGTCATCGCCCAAGTCAAGCACAATCGGCGCGCCTCCCATCGGGGCCACGGCTTGATCGACAACCACCGGGGCGTCGTTCGCTGGCTTGACCTCTATGGCAACCCTTCCATCAGGAATGAAATCGGGGAACTCGAAGGTGCCGAAAACAGGCGTCCACGTGAAGTAGTCAGTGCCGTTGAAGCCCGGACTCGGTGCGTAGGACAAAGATTCTAGTTGGAATGCGAGTGGATCTACTGCAGATAGAATTGCCGAAGCCGTACCCAGGTCGTCCAACTCAAGCGTGTGTTCCTCGTCGTCGGTTTCCTCTTGGGTGCCTTTGTCGTCTATCGTATAGGTGAGCGTTCCGTGACTCGGCAGCGCGGTTATCCTGATCCCAGTGAGATCGTCGCCACCGTTATCCGGGTCAACAGTGAGCCCCCAGAGTTCCGCGTCGTAGATTATTCTCTCGAAATGGATGTCGTAAAGGCTCAGTTTTTGTGCCACGCCGTCTTCGTAGATAACAACCTGTTCACCAGCTAGGCGAGTCTCGGAAGTCGCGTCAAAGGTGCCCAGGGATGGGGACTGCAGAAAGACGGCAGCCTTCTCAGATACCCAGTTCGTTCCGTCCGTGGCGGTCCACTCGAAGATGTCTGCTCCGATGAAATCGTCGTTTGGCTCATAGGTCAAGTCGACGAGATCAGATTTCGGAATCAACTGGTCTACGCTGACCTCAATACCCGAGAGATATAGCATCCCTGCGTTAGGCAGCCCAATGATCTTCACCGAGGCAAACGAATCCGTGCCGCCATCGAAGAAGTGGTCTGCGAAGTCGATCGTGTCGTCGGCCGTGTCTTCGGGCTCTTCGCCGGGCGTGCCGTTATCATTGATAAACGTCACGGTTCCGTCAACGGGCACTGTCTTGCTGAAGCTCTCCGCCTTGATGACCTGTACTGTGATAGTCTCATGTGCGCTGGATTGCGATGAGTAGCCGCGGACCTCAGCCCACACGTCCAGGCTAAAGGACTCATGAAGGTCGAAATCGAGTTTGTCCTCGTCGGCGATCGTAATCTCGCCCGTGCGAAGGTCAATGGAGAAAACGTTGTCTGTGTCTCCGGACATGCGGTAAGTAAAGTCGCGAGCATCCGTGTGGACAGGGGCAGTGACGACGATGGTGCCGTTGGCCTTGTGTTCCGCTATCGACAAGGCGGACGTGGAATGACCGCTGGCGACAGCAGTGGTATTGTCGGTCACGGTGATGCTCACCGCCTCGGTGAGTTCGTAGACCGTATCGGTGACGACGAATTCAAAGGTCGACGAGCCGAACGCACTCGCACCCGAGGCGGCCTCGAATTGCAACCCTTGGATCTCTGACAACGAGTATGTTGGGGAGTCTGTGCCCGGATCATAAACGGCAACTGCTGTTCCATCACTACTCTTCGTCACCGTTCCCAGATTCGAGTCAGGCAGAACGGTAACTCGGTACTTCAGTGAATCGGGCAAGCCGTCCAGATCGTAATATACCAGATAATATAGCCCCAGCGACACGATCTCTTCCGGAAGGACTCCGTCGTCCTGCAGGACCGCCACATCGTCTATGAAACCTTCCGTTCGCACGGGACCGCTGTCAGCCACAGTGATTCCTACCGACTCGGTGAGTTCGTGGATGCCATCGGTAACAACGAATTCAAAAGTCGATGAGCCGAACGCGCCCGCCCCCGAGGCGGACCAGAATTGCATCTGATGGATCTCTAACAGCGAGTATGTCCCATCGACGACAACTACCTCTTCTTCTCCTTCTTCACCAGTCTTCACCGTTCCCAGATTCGAGTCAGGCAGAACGGTAACTCGGTACTCCAATTGCGGAGGCGAGGCATCCGGTTCGGAGTATGCAAGATCATCCAGTCCAAGCAGCTCTATCGCCGATGGCAAGAACTCCAGATCGTCTATGGTTCCAGACGTTCGCACGGGGATTCCATTGACGGTGATCGATGCCATAAGTTCATTCGTGCTAAGCGCATTTGTGCCACCGGTAAGCGGCGTTGTACCGTCGGTGTCGACAGTAGGCGTCGTGTTGCCTGCCGCGTGCCCGTCGGACTGGTCCCAAGCCTGGAAAGTGAACTCAGGCTCATCGTTGGTCACACTGAAATAGTCCGCCTCGGGTTGAAAGCGGATCAGGTCGGCCGGTCCCAGCAATAGGGCTTCATCTGTTGGGATGACAATGTCATACCATTCCGAATAGCGCCATTCCGTAGAACCGTCTTCCAACAGGTATAACTGGTACTGCCAGGCGCCGTCGTCGCCTCCGCCGTCTGGATCGTTCACGACGGATGTGATCGCGATTGCGTTGTACGGGTTGATGCCCGTGTCTGGATCGGTGATAAGTCCGTCAACGATGTCATCGATCATCTGGCCAACATTGCCCTCCGAAGTAATGTCCTCGGCAATCGTTGCCAGTTGCACGTCTGAACCTGTCAGCACCGGCGCGTCATTGATGTTGTTGACCGTGATCGTGGCCGTATCCGATGCCTGACTGAGGGTGGGGTTGGCTTCCGTGTCCGCCACGTTCCAGGCGTGGAACGTGAACGTGGCGGTACCGAAGAAGTCGCCGCTGGGTAGGAAACGAACCTTGTCGGCCGGGTCCAGGACTAGCGGAGTCGTGATGGCCGTCCAGACGACTTGATCGTTCAGGTACTGCCACGAGCCGCCACTGTTGTCCACCGAGACAATAGCGATCGCTTCTTCGGTGTTGTCGAATACGTGTCCCGAGAAGTCCGTCATGGACCCGTCCACGACGATGTCGGCCACCTTGTCGCCGGCCGGATCAGTGGTGCCCTCATCAATCGCAGTCAACGTCGGATCAAATGAGTTGTCCAGCAGCGGGGCAGGAACCAAGACGTCGACCACGGTTACCGTGGCCGTCATGGCACTGCCTTCACTGAACGCTGTTGTGCCACCGGTAGCCGTGATAGGCACCGTGTCACCCGCAGCGTTTCCGTCCGACTGGTCCCATGCGCGAAATGTGAACGTGGCCGTTCCCGTGTAAGTGTACAGATTAGTCGGCTTAAATC
>CAYYOX010000404.1:0-6622 GCA_964473065.1 uncultured Planctomycetaceae bacterium
ACGAACTGCGCATGGCCTTCCTCGCCATGCAACAACAGTAGGTCAGGGCTCGCCCCGACAACCCTTCTTCGTCATTCTCCCAATAACGTCCATGCCCGGCCCGCGGCTCCCGTCCTTGTGACTTGCATTCCACCTGGCGACACGCCGTGGGGGATGGACGGAAACTCCGCCGGGCCGAACATGGTTACGTTTACACGATTGATTCTTCTGGGTAGAGCTCCTCTTCAAAGCCGCCGTGCCGGCGGCTGCTAAACAGTCGAGCTAGGAAAGTTCTTGTAGTAATCGGCGGCACTTTGGCATCCGCTTTTGCAAGTACTTCAGCCATGCGTCGGGGTTCCAAATCTCCACGCATACGGCCGCGCCCACGACCATCACTTGCCCCTGTTTCTTCTCCGGCTGGGCGCCCAAAAACGATCGAAAACTCCGCGGGATCAGCAGCCGTCCGCGTCCGGCCAGTTCGACTTCCTGATGTCGGGTCGATAACAGCCGACCGAGCAATTGGACCCGGCCCAGTTGATCGTCCCACAGACCGCCCTGAACTTTCTGTTTGGCCAGATCGATTCTGGCAGCCAGCTTCGATTGCCACGTTTCTTCCTTCCACAAGCTCAAGCAGCCCGGCCGTTCCTTGGCCAAAACGCACCGCGGCGAATTGCCCGTCGATACCTCGGCCATCAATGCCTCGACCATCTCGCCGGGCACCGACAGCCGCCAACGCTGGTCCAGCTTACAAGGGAACTCGCCCAGGATGACCGGTTGCCGTGGATTCATGGTTCGCCTTGCCGAACGGGATGCCTTGCCGCGGGATCCGTCCGGTGGGCAGTGTGAAAGACGTGAGTATACCGCGTGGGCAACATTCCCACAAGTAGCGACCTAAGGAATTTGTTCCGGGCACATATCCCACGCGGACTACGGAAGGCGATTGCCTCAAGGAACAAGCCCCTCCGGAAGTGGGGGTCGTGGCTGTGGCGGTCCGGAGATCAGGACCGATCGTGGAGGATTTGCGGGGGCCAAGCCCAGTTTCTGGCAAGTCGGGCCCGAAAAATGGCGAAAACGTCGCGCCAACACCCAATCGGTGATCTATATAGTCTTAACGGGGCAGCAGCGTGTCCCGACGTTGAACGTGGCAACGGGGCACCGACGTTGAGAACCTTCTCCAGCCACGTTTCCCAATTGCCGCAAAAGTGGTTATTCAGTCAAGGAGACGTTAAACCATGAGTTACGCCGCAACCGGTTCCCCCATCGACACCGGCATCCTGCTGGAAGCCGGTACGAACGAGGCCGAAATCCTCGTCTTTTACGTTCGCGATAAGCGATTCGGAGTCAATGTGGCCAAGGTCCGCGAGGTCCTGCCGATCGACAACCTCACGGATATCCCCAAGAGTCATCCGGCCGTTGACGGGTTGGTCGACATTCGTGAAGCCGTCGTGCCGCTGGTCAATCTTCAGCAGTATCTCTACGACGAGAGTGGTTCCGATGACGAGAACCACGAGAGCCTTGTGCTGTTGGAGTTCAACAATCAACAGATTGCGTTCCGCGTGCAGGGTATCGAACGGATTTATCGCGTGTCGTGGAAAGACACCTTGCCAGCCCCGCAACTCGGCCAAGAGGCCACGCCGGTCACGAGCGTCGTACGTCAAGAGAAGGGTCTGGTCCCGCTGTTGGACTTCGAATCGATTTGCGCCACGATCGGAATCGGCGGAACCACGCTAACCCTGGACAGCGCACCCAAGATCGAATCGGCCGAGCTTTGCCATATGCCGATCATCTTCGTTGACGATTCTCGGTTGATCTGTGAAATGATCAAAGACTCGCTGGCGGGCGCCGGATTCGAGAGTATCAAGGGATTCTCCGACGGTCTCGAGGCATGGCAATACTTGGAGTCCCTGGCGGCCACTTGCACACAGGAGAACATCCACAAGCAATTGGCGTGCGTGGTCACCGACATCGAAATGCCGCGGATGGACGGCCTGAGCCTCACAAAGAACATTCGCGAACATCCCGTCTTGGGCAAAACTCCCATTGTCCTCTTCTCCTCGATCGCCACCAAGGACAACGACAAGAAACGGCTCCAGGTCGGAGCGACGGCCCAAGTACCCAAGCCTCACTACGACGAACTGGTGGCCACGGTAGCCAGGCTCTTGCAAGAAGAGTTCGAGTAATCCATACGGCGGACTCTTAGACTCACGGCAAGTCGTTCCGCTTGGCACGCTCGAGCGTGGTGGCAAGTCCCAGTCCTTGCGCCAACTCGGCCAGGGTCGTTTGGTCGAGGTAGTCGCAAATCTGCTGGTGGATCGCTTGAAGCACTTCGCCAAGAACGCAGTTCTTCCCGTCGCAAATCGGATGGCTCAAGAGGCACCCGCGGTTTTCGAGCGAGCCTTCGACCGCCTCGTAAACGGCGAGCAGGGTCATCTTCTCCGCCGGGCCGGAGAGCAAGAATCCGCCCTGGGGGCCACGCGCCGACTCGACCATGCGGGCCTTCACCAGACGTTGCATCACCTTGGCCAAGTGATGCTCGGAGGCGGATAGCATCTCGGCGATCTGCTGGTTGGTGTAGCGCTGCTTCGGGCTGCGCGCCAACAACGCCATCGCGTGCAGGCCCAGCGAAGCGGCTTCAGAGATATTCAGCAATTGGGTCATCGGTTACCCCGAGCAGCAAGATCCACCGTATGTCAAATACAAGCCAGATAATGGTACTGTAATACCGCTATGCCGAGTAAGTCAACCCCCGATTGCCTCGGCCCTCGGAGCATGACGCCGTAACATCTTGTTATCGTGAGACATACGGCTTGTACTGCGAAATCCAACTTGCCTTCGATCCGAAGAAAACGCATGGCGATTGGGGCTGAAATTGCGACCAAGCTGCCCGTACGCTAGCGACGCTTGCCTGCCTGGGTGCAAGGCGATAACATTGCGCCAGGCAAGTTCCAAGCGGGCAACCGGCGAAAGGATTTCATAATGGCCAAAGAGTCGACAACGCCGCTGTTGCCCGAGGAACCGGTCGATCGGCTGCTGAGCCCTTTGGTGCGGTTTCTGCACGTCGAGGCGGCCGGCGGGATTGTGCTGCTGCTTTGTACGGCCGTGGCTCTGATCCTGGCCAACTCCCCGCTCGCCGAGCGCTTCCTCGAATTCTGGAAAATGCCGCTAGGTTTCCAGATCGGCGATTTCGGGATGCACCATTCGTTGAAGCATTGGATCAACGACGGGCTGATGGCGATTTTCTTCTTCGTCGTCGGGCTGGAAGTCAAACGCGAACTGGTGGTGGGCGAACTTCGCGAAATGCGTCGGGCCGCCTTGCCGATCGTGGCCGCGGTCGGCGGCATGGTCGTTCCGGCGGGCATTTATCTGCTGCTACAGCTCGACCAACCCGGCCAGCGAGGCTGGGGCATCCCCATGGCCACCGACATCGCCTTCGTGGTCGGTTGCATGGCCGTGCTGGGACCGCGCATCCCCCACAGTCTCCGCGTGATGATCCTTTCGCTGGCCATTGCCGACGACATCGGCGCCATCCTCGTGATCGCCATCGGTTACACGGAAGCCATCCACTTCGGCCCGCTGGGGTTGGCCGCCATATCGCTGGCCGTGATCTTCGCGTTCGGCAGGCTGGGCGTGCGGAGCTTGCCCGTCTATGCCGGGCTGGGGTTGGTCGTGTGGTTCGGGTTTCACGAATCGGGGATCCATGCCACGATCGCCGGCGTGATTCTCGGACTGATGACGCCCGCCCGGAGTTACGTCAGCCAGGGCCTCTTCGGTCGGGTCCTGCACCGGGCCAGTCAAATCTTCGAGGGCGAAGAGTGGCAAACCGGTTCGCTGCGATCGCAGCAGGTCCGCCAGTTTCAGCGGATTGCGCGCGAAACCGTCTCGCCTCTGGAATACCTCGAACACGCGCTGCACCCCTGGGTCAGCTTTCTCATCATGCCTGTGTTCGCCCTGGCCAACGCCGGCGTCCCCATCGAGCTTTCCGACCTGGGCGCCCCCGTAGCCCTTGCCGTGATGGGCGGGCTGGTCGTGGGGAAACCGTTGGGCATCGGGCTGTTTAGCTGGCTGGCCGTGAAATCCGGTCTGGCGAGCCTTCCCGAAGGGGTCACGTGGACCATGATCATCGGCGGAGGATTCCTGGCCGGCATCGGCTTCACCATGGCCCTGTTCGTCGCCGGATTGGCCCTAGATGGCGAGTTACTAGACACAGCCAAGGTCGGCATACTAGCCGCATCCGCACTAAGCGCCCTCGCCGGCATGGCCCTGCTAATGGCCGTGCTCCCACGCCGCAATTAACCGTGTGCTTCTGCGATGCATTGGCACGCACAATCATTAGGCTTTGTTCAGAAACAACTTCACGCTGCTAAACACGACAAGCTAATTTTCGACAAGTTCTTACGCCTTCCGGCCCAGCATCAGGTCCATGGCCTCGGATGTCTGATGCACCAGCACCTCCGGCCAATGGGTGAAGGGGTTGAAGTACTCGAACGTGAGGTAACCCCGGTAGCCGATCTGGTCCAAGGCCTCGATCACCGCGGGCCAATCGACCATCCCGTCCAACAGCGGCCGGAAGGTGTTGATGTCGAACTGCACCACCTTCTTGGTCGCCTCTTTCAGATGCACGTTGCGAATCCGTTTGCCCAGCAGCGGAATCCAGTCCTCGGGGAAGTGGTACTGCATCACATTGCCCGTGTCGAAATGGACCTGCACCCGATCCGACTCGAAACTGTCGACGAACGCGTTGATCTCCCCCGGGCTATGCAGGAATCCGTTGAGGAAGATGTTCTCGATGTTCAGGTAGATTCCCGCCTTTTCGGCCTCGGGGATCAAAGCGGCCACGGCTTCCTTGGCGCGACGTTCACACACGTCGGGCTTGACCGGCGGCTCCTCTTCCAGCCAGGGAATGTAGACCGCCCCGGGCACGATCAGCAGGTTGGGCGTCTTCAACAGCCACGCACAGCGGATCATCTTCCGCGCCAATTCCAGCCCTTCCTGACGCCGTTGCGGGTCGTTGTGGGTTAGCGAATAGGGCCAGAACAGAAACGAGCAGACGCCGCTGATTTCGATGCCGATCTTTTGGGCCAATTGGCCGATCGCACGGATGTCGGCCTCGGACGCCTCGGGCGACAATTCACCCTCCAACGCATAGTTGACCTCCACCGCATCGAAGCCCGCCTCTTTGCAAAGCTCGAAGCACTGCTTCAGCGACATCTTGTCAGGATGCGGCAGCGCCCAAAGGTTGATCGACTTCTTCATGTCGTAACGCTTCGCGGGTTGCTGGGGAGTATCGCGGGGTTCTGCCGCCGTATCTTGAGCCAACCCCTGGGCCGCCACAAACGAACTGCCGAACGCGGCCGAGTAGGCCAACAACTCTCGACGGCTGAGTTTCTCGGGAACATTCTTCGAAGGTCGACTCATAGCGCGTTCTCCTGCAAAGCGTTAGGGTAAGCGATTGTATAAGATGGTCGGCGCAGCGGTGTTGCCCCATCTACGTCCTTAGCGTTTCCAGCTCGGCCAGTCGGGCGGCGATCTGCTGGTCGTCGGGGATCATGCCTCGCTGTTGATCCGTGGCAAACTCGTATTCCAGGTCGGACAACTCATCCTTGACCGACGCCAGCGTGCTGGGGCTGAGCCGATCGATGAACAATACGCCGTCGAGGTGGTCGTACTCGTGCTGGGCCGCCCGGGCGAACAGGCCGCTCAGTTCCAAGTGGATTTCCTCGCCGACCAGGTCGTAGGCACTGACCACGATCTTGGCCGACCGCCGCACGGGCGCGTAGACGTCCGGCAGACTCAGGCAGCCTTCCTCGCCCTCTTCCGAGCCGGTCTGCTTCTGGATGACCGGGTTGATGAACACGAATTCCTGATGTTCCGCGTCGGGATCGCTCTCGATGTTCATCACGAAGAAGCGATAAGGCAGATCGATCTGGTTGGCCGCCAGCCCGATGCCCTTATCCTCGTACATCAACTCGAACATCTCTCGGACGGTCTTCTTCAACTCGTTGTCCACCCGCCGTAGCGGCTTCGATTTGTGCCGCAGGGTGGGATGGGGATATTTGATGATCCGCACAGGCTTGGATTCCGTAGGGGTTGGTAGTTTGCCCATATTATAATCGTACGCGTGGATTCCGCGAAGAGCGCCCCAGCCTACCGGCCTTGAAAGCCCCATTGACCCCAAAACGAGGGGCTTCGGTACGACTCGCGTTGACTCATTTGGGGCCTCGACATAGAATTCCCGCGCGTGCCCTAACTGCTTTCCCTGACAGTATTTTCGCAATGTGAGCCCCCATGGACGCCACCCGCGCCGCTGTGCCGAGCTGGCTGATCTCGTTGGTGCTGCATCTGGTCCTGATCCTGGTGCTCGGGCTGACACTCCGTCTGACCCCGCCGCGAGGAACGGCTGCCGAGCGGACGGCCGAGGTGGGGATCGTCCTGAAACAACAGTCCGGCGACGAGCAGCTCTATATCGGCCAAGATGATATCGGCCAGGGGAGTTCCGCGGCGGCCGCCGACGCCGCCGCCCAACTTGCCCGACTATTCTCCGACTCGCCGCCGACCGATCCCCGCCACGTGCGGCCGTCATCCCTCGCATGGATCCGTCCCTCCGCCCTGCCCTAGGGTGTGACGCCCAGCGCTGCTTGCCTTG
>CAYYOX010000405.1:0-2398 GCA_964473065.1 uncultured Planctomycetaceae bacterium
AATATCGAATATCGAACAAGGAATATCGAAGGAAGAAGGTAGCACGCACGGCAAGACACTTCAACATTCGATATTCCTTGTTCGATATTCGATATTCAGTTGATCCGACGCGTGGGTCTTCGTCCCTTGACCCACCCTACAAAAAGGTTAACCACAGTAAACTTCTACCAAAGGAATTAGTCGCATGAAATCTCTTGCATGGCGTCGCGCGTCGGCTCTGTTGTTGGTGCAGTTGTTGTTGGGAATGGTCGCTGTGCAGGCGGACGAGAAAGACGGGCGGCCGTGGTGGCCGCACTTTCATGGGCCGCGGCGCGATAACATCTCGCGCGAGACGGGCCTCTTGAGCGAGTGGCCCGAGGATGGCCCAAAACTGCTTTGGAAGTTCACCAAGGCCGGCGAAGGTTACTCGGGCTTCGCGCTGGCCGAGGGCATGATCTTTACGGCCGGCGATTTCGACGACGTCGAGAAGGTTTTCGCGCTGGATATGGATGGTCAACTGCTATGGAGCACACCCAACGGCGAAAGCTGGACGGGGCCATATCCCGGCTCGCGGACAACGCCCTCCTACAGCGACGGGATACTGTATCACATGAGCCCGAAGGGTCGGCTGGCCGCACTGCGGGCGTCCTCGGGTGAAGAGGTTTGGGCGATCGATCTGGTCAAAAAGTTCGGGGCCCGGTATGGAATCTGGGCCTTGGCCGAGAACGTGGCCGTCGAGGGTGAATTGGCATACTGCGTACCCGGCGGGAGCAAGGCCTCGCTGGTCGCCTTGAACAAAGCGACGGGCAAGACCGTTTGGGTCAATCGCGAACTGGACGAGACGGCCGCCTATTGTTCGCCGATCCTGGTCACCCACGGCGGCGTGCGCCAACTGATCACGCTCACACAGAAATCGATCATCGGCGTCGACGCCCAAGACGGCCGGTTGCTCTGGTCCCATCCGCATGTCACGCCCCACGACCAAAACGTCAACGCGCCCGTCTTCCACGACGGCTATGTCTTCGTAGCCAGCGGACACTCGGGAGGCGGAAGGTTGATTAGGATCAACGCCGACAACTCGGGCGTAGAAGAACTTTGGTGGAACAAGGAACTCGACAACTGCCACGGAAGCGTCATGCTATTGGATGGTCATCTCTACGGAAGCGCCTGTCGAATCGGGGGCAAAGGCTTCTTCTGCGCCGAACTGCACACCGGCAAAGTCCTGCATCGCCAGAAACGGATGGAAAAGCTCTCCTTGACATCGGCCGAGGGCCTGATTTACGGCCTGACACAACGCGGCAAAGTCCTCCTGATCTCGCCGGGGGCCGAACAATTCACGATCGTCGGGACGCTGCAAACCCCGCCGGACAGCAAGGAACTCGCCTGGGCCCACCCGGTCGTCTGTGGCGGCCAACTCTATCTCCGCCGCGGCCAATGCCTATACGCTTACGACATCGGCGCAGAGCAGTAGCGAGCCGCGCGTGCTCTGCAGAAAACCAGCGATGAGCGTGGCTGGGTGTCGCTCCCAAAAACTCCGTCCGCCTTATTCTGCAAGGAGTTACGCCATTTGGAAAGACTGGGGCCTTACATGACGATTACCGGTTTTTCAGACCAGGGAAGATCCGAATCCGGGATTTGTATGGCTTGCTTGAAGAGACTGCATCGCCAATCGTTTGCTCATGCTGACGCATCCCAGTAGGATTACCGATTTGGCAAGTGCGGGAGAAACAGACGATGGGCGTCGTTCGATCCACCGGTCTGCGCGTGACAGTGAAGCTCGGTTAGTCGACTTTCTTGTAGGCAATGAGTGCGGCGCCCGGTCGATCCTTGATGGTGATTCCTATGCCGGTCTCCATGAGCTGTTGGCCGGTCATGATGATCTTGTCGGGTTCGTCGAAGTTGTGGACCTCATATCGGGCGTTGGGGAGAAGCCCTTGCAGCCGGAACTGGCCCCCATAGAAGTCGTTGTCCGGCCGGCGAAACGCTTGAACCATCCCCCGACCGGCTTCGGGCCGATGGAATTGCCAAGCGATCCAAGCGTCTTTAGCCAGACTATGGGCCGTCAGCGGATAGTAATCGCCGAAGAAGTCCGGTCCCACCGCCAGCCATTCGCGGTAGAGCTTCTGGATCAACGCGTCATCCACATCCACCCGGAAATCGAAACAGGCCGTATTGGATGGACACATGTTGCTGCGGCGCGTATAGGGATCGTAGGAGATGCCTCCGGTGCCCCAGCCCCAGCCGACGGAATTCGACGGCGTGTAACCGGTTCCGAAAAAAGGCAGCCAGAACGAAAGCCCATAGGTGTGCCCTTGCTGGCCCACCGGCTCGAACAGGTAATCGCTTCGCAGCAGCGGCACCGCACGGCGCATCGTCTCCAGGTCGTTACGGCGTCCGCCCGACGCACAAGAGTCGATCA
>CAYYOX010000405.1:2408-6600 GCA_964473065.1 uncultured Planctomycetaceae bacterium
GATGACGACGGAGCAACTCATCCCAATAGGCCAGGTAGCCGGTGACGTACTTGTTCTCGGTGATCCCTTGGCGATCTTCGGCGTCGTTGCTGCGCCAGAAAGCCAACGGGTCGATGTTGAAATCCTGGCGATAGAGATCGATCCCCTCGTCCGTGATGATCTTGTCAATATGATTGACCAGCCATTTCCATGCCTTCGGGTTGCCCAGGTTCAACAGCCTGCCGCCGAGCACCCACTGCGGATGCTCCGTAGCCAGCCAGGTTCCGGCGGCCACCCGCTCCGGTTCGAACCAGACGATCGTTTTGACCCCTTTGCGGCGGGCATGATCGCTGATCGCTCGCAGGCCGTTCGGAAAGCGGTGCGGCCGACGGTCGACTTCCCAGGTGCCCGTCCATGTCCAGTTCTTTTCTTCCGCTCCGACGTACCAGCCGGCGTCCATCCACCAGTAGTCCAACTTCAGCCCCTTATCGAGATAGCTGTCGATGAACTCGATTTGGTTCTTCTCGTTCGCTTTGGTCATCTCGGCGAACTGGTGTGAGCTGCACGCGTTGAACATCGGCAGCGGCAACGGCTTGCCGCCGGGGCGCGGAATGTTGTGCTGGATCATCCACCGACGCCACACATTCTGAGCATCGATCCAAGTGCCCTGATCTGCAAACTGCAGCACGATCAACGGCGTGCGTACTTCTTCCGACGGATGAAGCTTCAAACGGGTAAGCTCCTGGCCGGCCACGACGTTGATCGACTTGTCCCCGTCCCGGGCGAACTTGGCGGCCCATTGGCCAGGCCAACCGACCGCAAGAATCACGCCTTCCGAGCCTGCGCGGAGGTTGAAGTACGGGAACGCGCCGTTGGTGGGACGTCCGCCGTCGGGCGAGAAGCGGATAACTTCCTTCGGGCCAGGCTGCTTCGTCAGCGGTTCGTAGCTGTTCGGCAAACACGTGTCGCCCCGGTTGTAGTGCAAGGCAAACTGGCTGCCCCCACGGCGCTGAAGATTAGTATCCAGGGCCCGGATATCGGCCAGAATCGGCGTGTCGGAGGAACCGGTGTTCTTGAAATAGAGCGTCCACTCGACCGTCTTGAACTGCCGATACTCGATACCTTCCCAGCGCACCTGCAGACCGGTCTGCGGATCCGTGTAGAGAAGCGTATGAGCAGTTCGGTTGTCGTCGAGTCGTCGGTGAGTGCTCTCGCGCCGACATCGCCGGAGTATCTCCTGGGACGGCGTGTCACCGTATGTAAAAGAGAAGGGCGCGGTTACATGCTCCCAGTCGAGCTGCTTCTTCCACGTTCGAACCATGTCGGGTCCGCCGGCAGTTACTCCCGCGACGGTCTGCAACCACACCCAAAGATCCGAGGGCTTCGGCGTGTACGGCTCGACTTCGAGCGTGAACTGGCCGACGAAATCCGGTTTGCCGCTGGGGGCAAGCTTGTGCGGCCCGACCAGGTCCAGGTTGCCGTCGACCTCCGCTGCGGAGAAACGAAAACTGCTCAACGTCACCTTGACGCCCTTGGCGGGGTCGACGAACTGCCAAAGACCGCCCGTTTGCGTATCGTGACGGAGCGAGTCGGCACCGGGAATGTTGGTAACCGGCCAGCCCATGGTCCGCGGAGCGTTGTTTCGCGTGAAGGCCGGATAAGGCGGGCCCTGCGTATCCATGGGCGCCTTCACGGAGATCGCCGCTACGTGGTTGGCCCCGTCGAAGAACAGATTCATACCCACCATCGGCCAGCGTCGCCCCGATTCGCTGTGCAAAGTGAACGTATGCGTGCCCGGGGTCAGCGGGATCTTGACGGTATGATTCTTGCGATCGTTGAGCCATTGAATCTTGTCCGGGGCATCAACGGGGCCTTCGTAGAGAAACACATCCCACGCAGCATCCACCGGCCCGGAGTTGGTCCGAAACGACGCATCCACCACTCCCCGGTCATCGCAGCCGAAAAGCGTCACGGCCGTCAGGTCCATCGCCGATGTCCAACGGGCCAGCAAAGCCATCGTAAGCAACGCTATCGGCCCTATTCGTGTCTTGTTCATAGTCCATCCGTTTGGGCATTGATCGGAATGGTATACTCCTCATGGACTCTCGTAGTTTAACACCTTAACTCGGTGTCCACGAGCCATAGGGAAGGTCAGCCAGTCTTCTCTCAACTCAGCGTTGGGGCGCCCCGCAGCCTACCACTTCTTGCCATAATGACAGTAGCCACACGGCTTAAGGGTTGTCGGCACGATCACATCCGGTATATTGAGGTCCTTGTGGCTGAGGGGGTTGACCGGCGGCAAATCGAGCTGGGCTGCTTAGATCGTTGCAAACGCTCCACCCGTTTTCTCCGAGGCGAGGACAGCGATGCAAGTGAGTATCTCGGAAAAAGTGGCTCTGGTGACGGGGGCCGCGCGGAATATCGGCAAGGCGATTGCCGATGCGCTGGCCGCCACCTCTCCGCCCAATCCGTAGGGACGCACCATGGAAACGCTTTCCGCCGAGAAACTCCGAGACTTCCAGGTGCCGCAGGGCTCGCTGACGATGTGGTGGCTGGGTCAGGCCGGGTTTGTGTTTAAGAGCCCGGGCGGGAAAATCGTCGTCATCGACCCGTATTTGACGAATTCCGTCAAAGCACTGGGCGAAGAACATGGGTTCAACATGGATCGGCTCGTGCCGCCACCCATGCAGCCCAAAGAGCTCGTGGGTGTGGATCTTTACGCCATGACGCACAGCCACGGCGATCACCTGGACCCCGAGACGGTGGCCGGCTATCGGGCTGCCGGCGGCGCCGGGCCGTACCTCGCGCCGGCCGAAACGGTCGAGAAGCTCCAGCAGTTGGGGATCCCGCCGGACGAGATCATCATGACCTGGCCCAACAAGACGCACACCGTCGGCGACCTGTCGCTGCGAGCGACGTTTGCCGTTCCGTTTGCCGGCGATGACCTGACGCACGTGGGCTTTCTGATCGGTGTGGACGGCGGGCGCAGTGTCGCCGGCAGCGAGGGATGCAGTGCCGCCGGCAGCGAGGGATGCAGTGCCGCCGGCAGCGAGGGATGCTGTGCCTATCTGACCGGAGACACCGGTTATCACGAGTTGTTGGCCGCGGCCGTCGGTCCGCACCAACCGGACATCTTACTGACCGTGATCAACCCGGCGTTTAGAAACATGGGCCCGGCCGAGGCGGCTCGGCTGGCCAAGGAACTTGACGTCCAGGTAGCCATTCCTTGCCACTACGACATGTTTCCCGACAACCAACTGCCGCCCGAACTGTTCCGCACCAATCTGAAGATCGAAGGCATCGGCCAACGGTTTCAACTCTTGCAACACGGTCAGCCATTTACCTTTCCTAAGAACATTCCATGAACACCAACAATAAACTGGCGGGAAGAAAGGCCCTGGTGACCGGCTCCGGCACGGGCATCGGGCGGGAGATCGCCCTGGAATTTGCCCGACAGGGGGCCGACGTCGTACTGCACTACGCGCACAGCAGCGCCGGGGCCGAATCGGCCGTCGAGGAAATCCGCGCCATGGGGCGCCAAGCCGCGGTCTTCAAGGCGGATTTCGATCAAGTGGATCAAGTCGTCGAGTTGGCCCGGCAAGCCGTCAGTTTTCTGGGAGCGGTCGACTGCCTGGTCAACAACTCGGGAATTACGTTCAACCGACCGTTTCTCGAGGTGACTCGCGAGCAATTCGACGTGTTATATCACGTGAACATCCGGGCCCAGTTCTTCTTGACGCAAGAGATCGTCAAAGACATGCTCGGCGGCCAAGGCGGGACCGTTTGTAACTTAACGTCGATCCACGGCCTGCAAGGCGTTCCCGAGCACTCGGTCTATGCCGGCACCAAGGGCGCGATCATCGCCCACACGCGTGCGCTGGCCGTGGAACTGGCCCATCGCGGAGTTCGCGTCAACGCAATCGCACCCGGCTGGGTCACGGTCGAAAACCATTACAAGGCGATGCCGGGCTCCAACGAAGAAGCGGCCCATGCGGCGGCCAAGAACACGGTCCCCGTGGGCCGCGCAGGCATGCCGCTGGATATTGCCAAACTGGCCGCTTTCCTCTGCTCGGATGATGCGGAATTCATCGTCGGTCAAACCCTGGTAGCCGACGGCGGCACCTCGTCGCTGATGTCGCTGTTCCCCGACTTCCGCCAGGAGTCTACCGCGCGGTTCGGCAAAGGATATGTCCCCGGCGTGTGAGATTGTACC